>DATCDL010000436.1:0-23629 GCA_036510715.1 Acidobacteriaceae bacterium | reverse complement strand
GGACGGATCAAATGCTCCGCCTGCTGAACCTAAAGCATTCCCCATGCCTCCGCCGTAGGTATCCTCTGACCAGGTGTAGTTATAGAGTCCAAAACCACCGCGAATAACCGTGTTCGGTCTTACCGTCCACGATGCACCAACGCGCGGCATAAAGGTATTCCAGACCGGTGCCTGAAGAGTGGTGCGGCCGTTGGCGTGGCTAAATGCACACCACTCTGCGCCAAGAGAGTTTGATAATCCGTTTGGATCTGTGCCAGGATTGATCACAGTGGGATCGAAGGCAGCGCTATTACCTTTAACCTCGCGCCAGCCTGTAGTTCCAGCCCAGCGGAGCCCAAGGTTAACCGTGAGGTTAGGACGTACTTTGATGTCGTCTTGTACAAAGGCTTGAGAATTTTTCAAGCGTCCGCCCCACTCTGGATTCACATTGCCATACCAATCAGCACTGTAACCGAGAAGGAAGTCCGCGTAGTCGGTGGGATCCGTGACTTGTGCATCCGGTTGGCCCGGAGCGGCCTGGCTGTTGAGTTCCTGATCCGTGTAATAGCCCTGGAAGTCTACCGATCCGGGGTTCTGATTGCCCCAGGCTGTGGAATCCGCGCGGCTGATAAGGAACTCACCACCGAAATGAAGAACGTGCCGACCAGCGATAAGGGTGACGACGTCCGACGGGTCAAACAGCATCTCCCTGTAGACGGCATTGCTGGGGGAACCTAGTCCCAGATAATTATTGAAAGAGAAGTTAGGAAAAGCATCAGCCACGGCCCACTTAACACCCAGCTTATCGGGATACCCCTGACCATTCGAGAAGGGAGAGAAAAAGTTGAGCTGGTCGGTGAAGCCGAAGCGAGCCTCATTAATCATCTTCGGGCTAATGGTCTACACGTCCGATACTTGAGCGTTGTCACGGCTGACATCCTGGCTTTGGCAGTTGATTGGACAAAGTGCTGCACCATTGCCATAGGATACTGCTGGATTATCACTCTCTGTCTCAGAGATTGTGATGCGGTGGCTGGCAACCGGGGTGTAGTCGAGGCGCCCGAAATACTTTGTAAACGGAGCAAGGTTGGGCACGTTGACAAAGTAATTCTGGAATGGCAACCCTGTCGCTGGATTCGGCGTGCCTGGCCGATTGGGCTCAGGGAAATACTTCTGCACCGCTTGCGCAACTGCCGATAGGCTCGAGGTTGGAATCTTATTACCGTTCCCGTACTCATCCGCATACGACTCTCGTGTGACGCCCGGCTGGCCGCTGCTGTTATAGGTGAGGACCTGGGTGGTGTAGTCGTACACCGTGGGTAGCCCAGTAAAGTCACCGGCCTTCTCTGCATCTGTCGGCACAGTCAATAGCTGATTACCCGACCCACCGTTGCTATAGGTCTTGTCCCAATCAAAATAGAAGAAGACCTTCTTCCCGAGATTGGTTCGCGGAATGAGGACAGGTCCACCAATCGAGAAGCCGTAGTTGTCATAACGTTGAAAGGCCGGCTTGCCGCCGTTGCCGAAGGCATAGTCTGCCGCGTTGAGCGCGTTGTTCTGTAAGTACTCGTATGCCGAGCCGTGGAAGTGGTCAGTTCCTCCCTTCGTAATCTGATTGAAGATAATGCCGCCGATGCCATATTGAGCAGAAAATGAATTCGTGTCCACCTTCACTTCAGCCGTGGTCTCGAACACGGTGACGTCGGAATTGGTGCTCATCGGCAGCGTGGTGGTTGCTCCATCAGACAACACCGAACTGTAGGGCAGGTTGCCGTTGATTGATGTCGATTGGCCGGAACGATAGCTGAAGGAAGAGCCTGGCAACAAGTTGACGAAGTTCTCCCAATCTGCGCCGTACTGGGGAAGTTTCGCCATCGTTTCACTAGAAAGTGTGTCCGTCTGGGAGCCATCGGATGTGTCGAGCAGCGGGAGATCGGTCGTGACCACAACCTGCTCGCTCACGGCACCAACGGCTAGTGCGGCGTTCAAAGTCTCAGTACCCACATCCAGCTTGATGGGCCCGCGCACCAGGGTTTTAAAACCGGGTGCTGTTACGGTGACAAGATAGTGATCCGGGACGACCGAGCCGGTGTCGTAAACCCCCGCCTTGTCCGAAGTGAACGTGCGCTCAGTTCCCTTGTCGACGTCCTTAATAACGACCGTCGCGCCCGGAATCAAAGCTCCATTCGCATCCGTAACACTTCCACGGAGATCAGCAGAATTTGTATTCTGCGCAAAGCGTGCACCCGCCGATAATAGTCCGGCCAACGCAGAGAGGAGCCCTCTCGAATGATCCGATACAGGTGAGTCATTGAATCCTCTCGTAACTCGGTCGAATCTAGCCGTGTGCGCATGCTGGTAGGGTCGGGAAGATACGTTGTCGATCGCCTGATCATGGTCAGCCCTCACTGTCGCGCTCGCCTTGATCGACAAGTCGTTATCGGGCTATTCGGGCAGCCAGCACGAGCGCTTGCAGACACCGAATATGGGTTTTGCGGAACTCACTGATATAAGGCGCGGGGCCATACCCCTGACAACGTAAGAAGGGTAAATTTACAGGTTAGTTCGGAGGTCGCCACGTAATATCATCCAATAAAATCAGGCGTTTACGCTGACAGCTCCCTGCAACGCCAGCCGGCGCAAGGCGGCCGCAGGGTTCAGAAGTGAGGACCAGGATGGGGGTTCCACTGAGGCAGCGAATCACCAACCAAGAGGGTGGGCCTCTGTCGGGAGACGATGTCGGGGAGTTCATCTATGGCACTGCGGAGCCCCGCAACAAGGGCTGGGACTAGCGTGAGGGATGAAAGGAATGCGCAGTGAATCCGGATGCAACTGCTCTTACTTGGCGTTCGTAACTTCGAACGGCTCGATCAGTTGAGACTGAGCACCACTGATGGTCGTCGCGGTCAGAACCAACGTATAAGCTCCGGGAGGCGCGATGATGTTCTTTCCACCTGCAAGTTGGTTTGTCGAGACCGTGACCGTATCCTGCTGCGTATCCGTATCGGAAAAATCGACCGTCGACGTATCCAAAACGCAAGCGTCCGTTGCCGGCACTGTCGAGCAAGAAAGATAGACACGGCCTGTGCCCCTCTGCCCATGCAGCGTAACGGGGCTGCTTACCATCGACCCGGATTTCACCTCCACAGGATGCCATTCGATTGTCGGTGCTGCGCTCGGAAGATTGTAAGCACGGACGTAGTCCACCAGGATCTGAGCCGAATTCGGGGTCGAACTGTCAGGATCACCTGACCAGTCCCCGCCAACCGCAAGATCCATGACCAGGTAGAAGGGATGGTCAAATGCCCACTCTGCCTGGTCGGGAAGATTACTGGCATTCTGGACGAAAAAAATATTGGAAGGATCGTCCACATAAAACTGCATCATCGCCGGCGACCAGATGATGCCATAGGTATGAAAACTCCCGTCATCCACTCTTTCGCCGTTGGGAAGCGTGTAGTCACGACGAAGACTATTTCCCCCGGCATACCCCAGACCATGCAAGGACGAGCGGATCATCGTTGGTCCCAGACCATTGGAGCGGGACGTAAGAGCAACGTTTTCGGCGATATCCACGGCTCCGGCAGCAGGCCAGCCAGCCGAGTCAAAGTTTGTTCCCAGCATCCAAAATGCAGGCCACAGGCCAGTTCCCACGGGCATCTTCATGCGTGCTTCGATACGGCCATACTGAAATGACTTCAAGCCCCGGGTGGTGATTCGTGCTGAGGTTCAGTTCCCTTCTGCATCTCTTTGCGCACGGATTACCAAATGCCCGGATCCATCCTCGAAGACATTTGGGTGCAGCGGGTCGCACCCCTTGGACACGACAGGGCCGAGAGAGCAGTAGGTCTCCAGTTCATGGTTTCCCCAACTGTTTTGCCTTCCCACGTCGTAGGTCCATTTGGATGGATCGGGAATACTCGGCGCAGGACCGTTGAATTCATCGTTCCACGCGTTCGCGTGACTGCGCGATCACGCCCTCGAAATCGTTATCCCGCTCGGACGCTATATCCCCCAATTTGTCCGCAGGCCGCAGCGAAATATCGAGTCAGTCCTCGGTGAGCCTTCGATTCTGACTTATCCGCGCATGGACGGCAATCGAGTGCTCGCGTATTTCACCGGACTTATCCTCGAAGTACTTCGTTGAAGGGATCATTATGGTCAACGCCCCCTACCCCCTCGATATCCAGTTGCCCACTGTCCACATCGGACAGCAAACTTTTGAGCCCACCGGGACATCACTGACCGTCGACAACCATCTCGGAGTGCTCCGGGCATTGACCCACCTGGTCGAGCTGGGGCATAGCAGAATCGCATTCATCCGAGGCCACAAAGATAGCGTCGACAGTGAAGATCGGTGGGATGCAGTCCTGGCTGCAGCGCAGCAGCTCTCTCTTTGCATCGATCCCTCCCTCGTCGTGCAGTTGGAACGCATGGACGTCTTTTCCTTGTCTGCGATGGCAGAGGGCGCCCGCTGTGCCGAGCAATTGATGCCTCATCGCGGAAAATTTACTGCACTGATGGCTTTTAACGATATGTCTGCCATCGGCGCCATCAGTCGCTTGCGTGGTGCTGGCTGGTCGATTCCCAGCGAGGTCTCGGTCGTGGGCTTTGATGACGTCATCGAAGCCAGGATCAGCTATCCCGCACTCACGACCGTGCAACAACCCGTACGGACGATGGGAGAGACGGCCGCGAGCGAGGTGATCTCCTCCCTCACCGTCGGGTATCGTCGCCAGGCAATCGTCTTCAGTCCAGAGCTGGTGATCCGGGACTCAACAGCCCCAGCCAGAGTCTTAAGGAAGCGCCACGTGTGACCTCTCGCAATCCTTGGGAAAGTCCGTGTAGGATGATTGTTCTTGGCTCCGCCCGGCGGGGTGGGACTTTAGCGCTCCCGGAAGACAAGGTACACTCCTGAAATGGACGGGCTCCTTTGACCGATTCGACGGCAAATCGCACCAGCCTTACACTCGACTCCGTACTTCCCAGTGTCGAGATCGTCGAAGAGACTGCCGAAAGGTTTGCTCTCGATGCGGGCTTCGATGAAGACACCTCAAGCCAGATCGCCATGGTCTCGCGAGAGGCCGCTGTGAACGCCATTGTCCATGGCAATAAATACGATCCAGCCAAGCATGTGACCGCCAGCTTCGAAATCACTGACAAGGCCCTGACAATTCAAATCGCAGATGAGGGCCCCGGTATGGATCCAGACGCCATTCCCGACCCTCTCGCGCCTGAAAACATCCTGCGAACCTCAGGTCGCGGGATTTTTCTCATGCGTGCAATTGTGGATGAGGTACACTTTCGTATGTTGAATCCAGGAACAGAGATCAAACTGGTTAAACTCAGAGTTCAAAAGGAGATACACCAATGAGTATGAAGTTCAGTACCCGGGAAGTGAATGGCGTTACAATTCTGGACCTGAGTGGCAAGATCACACTGGGTGAAGGCGGTTTGACGTTGCGAGATGAAGTCCGGAGCATTGTTGCCAAGGGATCGAAGAAGATTCTTTTGAATCTTGCCGACGTGAATTACATCGACAGCTCTGGTCTTGGCGAGCTCGTCAGTGCCTTCACGGCCGTAAAGAATGCTGGTGGCGAACTCAAGCTGTTGAACCTGACCAAGAAGGTGCGTGACCTGCTCGTCATCACCAAACTGCTCACTGTTTTCGACGTCAAGGACGACGAAGCTGCGGCTCTGGCGGCTTTCAACTAAGCGCACCTCGCCCACTACACCCCGATCTATCAACTCATATCCAGAGGTATGCCGTACGGTTTGACGCGCCTGTAGTCTTTATGTGACGCAGCCTGAGTCAGATCGTACGGCTACGCAAATGGCGGATTCAATTGACCCGCTGTGTCTTTTGAGGATCGTCTGCAACCTTATTCCTTCGCGCCTCCGCTGTAGGAGACCTGCACGATCGTGCAGTCGTCGCTGGCCGGATGTCCCGCACAGTACGTGACCATATTCTCCAACACCCTCTGCAGGTCCGAGCACAAAACTGCGGAGTCCAGCCGCTCTTCACCAAAAAAATCTCCCTCGTCGTTCTCTGCTTCCGTGAAGCCGTCGCTTACCAGGATCACGCGCGACCCGGGATGTAGCGTGGTGACTCCCGTCGCATATTCGGCATCGCTGAAGAGACCCACGGGAAGATTTGCCGTCTCCAGCCGGAAAACCTCTGCGCCTGAACATATTCGAGGCTGGATGTGGCCGCAGTTGATGTACTCGAGTACGCCGTCTGCATGCAGCCGCAGTAGCAACATCGTCGCGTATTTCCCGACATCCTTGTTGCACAGGTAACGATTCGTAGCCGCTGCGATCGCTTCGAGCGACTGGTTTGTCTGCAGCTGAACATAGAGCATTCCCTGCAGCGTTGCAGCCAGAATGGCAGCCGAAATTCCCTTGCCTGAAACATCCACCAGCGCCACATTCAACGTGTCATCGCCAGCCACAATATCGAAGAAATCTCCACCTACAGCGCTACAGGCCACACTATGCGCCTGCACCTCGGCAAACGGAAACGCAGGGATCTGCATGGCCATCAATCCCTGCTGAATCCGCGCCGCAATCTGCAATTCCTCCTGATGTTTACGCGCCTGGTCTTCGATGGCTGCGAGCTGCGCATTGTCGACCAGGGCCGCAGCCTCCCTCGCGATGGTGCGCATCAACTCATGGTCCACATCCGAGTCGAGCTCCGGCTGGAAGCGGCTCTCGAGATACAGCACACCGAACACCTTGCTTGCCCAATTCTCTGCACTTTCTCCGCGGCGAGTCTCCCTCATTTGCCGCAGGGGAATGCAGATGATTTTGTGAATATTGTGAATAAGGATGCTCTCCGGAACATTGCCCTCCGCACTCAATGTATCCGTCACCAGGAATTGATCTGCACCTTCAATCGCCTGCCGCATCACGGTCTGAGAGAGCGTCGATGCATCCTTCAGCACCTGTCCCTCTGCATCCATACCTAGGGCGAGTTCCAGCACACCCTGAGCATTGGCCAGAAAGACATACCCGCGTTCCACCTTCGCCAGCGTCAGAGTCGATTCCAGCAGCGACGCCAGAACCCGGTCTACCCTCCCCGCGCTATTGAGATCCCTTGCAGCCTGCAAAAACCATCGCAGCTTTTCGAGATCCGACTTGCGAGCATTCATCCCCTGCATCTGCGCCAGGATCGTCAGGTTCGTCGAGTCTTGCCTCACATCCGCATCAAACCGCAGTTGAGGCCCGTGCAGAGATCCGAACTGAATCGTATCGTTCGGCGTGAGATTATGCCTCGTCACCTGCTCACCATTCACGAACGTACCGTGGCGGCTGTGCAGGTCTTCGAGCACAAGCTCTTCACCCTCCCACGCGATCCTCGCATGGCTGCGTGAGATGTACGAATGCGGCAGCATCAGACTGCACTCGGAGGAGCGGCCAATCACAAATGGGAAGTGGTCGATCATGATATTCCGGCGGCTTGCACCGTCGACGAGTTGCATGGAGAGCGCTCTCATCCCTTGCGATTCCGTGATGTCCATCGGGCTAGGCACCTCTATCTATGACGGTCTCTAAATCTTCGGCTCGGTGAGGGCTGCGCGGTCACCAGCGACAAATCGCGCTCAAGCGTCGTCAGTTTAAATCCTGATGGGCTCTCGATATCGCGCTGCACCCAATCCGGACTGAGCACCGCGTACACCTCATCGGTGTAGCGCGCAAAAAACTCCCAGCTCATGGTCTTGAGCTGACCCCAGGTCACCACATAAATCAACTTGTCGTCGTAGCCAATAGCTGCCACACAATGCCCGTTTGCAGACTGCGGAGAAGAATCTTCCGGAGATACCGCAGGGTCGATCTCCCAGGGGATCTCTGGTATTTGTTGAGGAACTCCCGCCATGGCGAACTTAGGCAGGTCGAGCCCGATATAGGCGCTTCCAAACAAAAAAATCACGGCACGCAAATCATCAGGTTTCGCGTGGCCTGCGCTCATATAGGAATGGATACGGTGATCTCCTATGCCGGCCTTTCGCCAGAACTTCAAAGCATCCAGCATCGAGACGCTTTCCATCAGATGATCGCCGGTTAGTTGCGCATGCGCTCGGATGATGTCGTCGTCCGTGAGAAAGACGCCATGCTGATTCGCCGCAGTCCAATGATGGACCATGTGTCCGGCAGCCGCGGAGGTGCAACAGTTGAAGTGATCGTTGGCAAGCATCGGCCATGACGTCGTGCTATCCAGCATCTCGTGTACCGGAGGCACCGGCAAAGTTTCAATCGCAAGATAGCTGTCAAGTTGGAGCATCCTGGAATCGTGAACAGACTTTACTCTACCCAGTAACATGGCGTCTCCGGTGTGTCGAAGGATGGCGAAGCTTCATACGATCAAGCAGCTGCTGATAGCGCGGTTCGTCGTGAAGTGATCTGAGGCTGGGTAACACGGTGATGTAGGCAACGAGGATATCTCGCTGCTCTACCGCCTTCTCCAGCCAGGTGAAGGCGAGGTCCATCTCGCCCAGCGAGGCGGCCGCAACGGCTATGGGCATCGACATTGGATTGCCACTCTTAGCGAGCTCGATCATCTCTTCCAAGGCGCCACGTGCCTTTTCAATATTGCCATTCCGGACATGCGCCTCCGCGAGCCAGCCCATCAGAAATGGCATGTGGCTATGCTCAATGCCGCGTTCGAAGGTCTGAACCGCTTCATGCGGACGGCCCGCAAGAGTCTGTGCAATGCCCAGAGCATAATAAAGTTCAACATAGTGAGGAGCGGAGCTCAGCGCAGATTTCGACAACAGAATGCTGCTGTCGTGGTCCCCGAGATACGCCCGAACCAGGGCTTCCGCTGCAAGTAAAGGCGTCGACAGCGGATCATAAACAAGCCCAATCCGAGCTTGCTCAAGTGCCTCATCCAACAGTCCCTGGGTGATCAGATACGCGACATAAAGGTAATAGGATTCCCCGCGCTGCGGCTGCAGTTCAATCGCCTTTACCAAGTGATGGCGCGCTTTCTCCCAGTCCCAGTCGTAGAAATGAAAAACTGAAGCAAGCGCGAGATGTCCTTCAGGTAAATCAGGATCGAGTGCAATCGCCTGCAGGGCCGAGGACCTCGCAAGCGCCCATGCTTCCAGCGGGGGCATGCCTCCGAATGTGCCCTGCAAACAGTAGTAGTCGGCGATACCGGCATGCGCCGCAGCGGATTTCGGATCGAGCTTTAAAGCACGCTCAAAGTAGCGGCCTGCAAGCTGAATATCTTCAGGAGTCCTCCGATTCCAGTGATAACGTCCTTTCAGATAGGACTCATAGGCATCGGCCTGCATCGGTGTCCTGACCTGGAGACCGGAGAGACTCAGATTCGGCGCGAGCTTGTCGCGCAAGGCGGAAACCACGGACGTTGCAAGCTCGTCCTGTAACTCAAAAACATCTGACATCTCCCTGTCGAACCGCGCTGACCAGAGCGGAAATCCATGACGCACCTGGGTAAGTTGGGTGGTGACACGAATCCGCGCACCGGATCGCCGCACACTGCCTTCAAGAATCACCTCGACGTCCAGTGCGTCTCCCACTTCGCGAATGTTCTTTGTCGTACCCTTGAACGAGAACGCCGAAGTCCGCGAGACAACCCGCAGACCAGAGATCGTTCCTAAAGAGGAGATCAGTTCGTCGGTCAATCCGTCGCTGAAGTACTCGTTTTCCGGATCGGAACTGATGTTGCGAAACGGAAGCACGGCTATCGACATTCCCGCTTCACGCTTGGCGCTGCTCGCTGAGGCTGCATCTCTGCCCGCATCGCGCGCGACATCGTCGCCTGCTCGATGCATCGCCATCTCCGTCGGCGCAGAATGCGCATTCGAGTCTGTAGAAATGAACATCGCTGTCTGTGCCATGCTGGCAGAATGATGATCCTGCGCTGAACTCCCGGCCAGCGCGTCATTCAAAACGATCATCAGGTCCGCAGCAGACGAGTGGCGATCGTGTCGTTCTAAACGCAACGCACCCTCCACCGCCAGCAAGATCGATTTCGGCAGATCAGGCCGCACCCGGCTCAGAGAAATGTATCGGCACTCCGCGATCGCCGCCATCGTGGCGGCCGCGCTCGACTGATGGAACGGCGGATGCCCTGCTGCCATCTCGTAGAGCACCGCACCCAGCGCCCATATATCCGCTCGATGATCGATCGAATCTCCTGCGAGTTGCTCCGGTGGCATGTATGCGAGCGTGCCCATCACTTGATGCGGCGCCGTCAGCTGGTTTTGGTCCGCAACGCGCGACAAACCGAAATCGAGAATCTTTACGGTGCCGGAATTGAGGAGAAAAATATTCCCTGGCTTGATGTCCCGATGCACAATGCCGGACATGTGTGCGGTATGCAAGCCGGCGGCCGTCTGTCGCCCAACATCCCGGATGCGCTCCGCATCGACAGTTCCGCTTTTCTGCAAAAGCTCCGCCACGGTCTGACCTCGATAGCAGGCCATCACCATCAGGAGCGCGCCATCCGGCATCTCTTCCACCGTATAGATCGTGCAGAGGTTTGGGTGGTCGAGAGCAGACGCAGCGCGAGCTTCCCTCAAAAAGCGCAAACGCACTTCGGGATTTTCCGAGATGGCCGGCTGTAGCAGCTTGATGGCGACCGTGCGGCCCAGGCGCGTATCCTCCGCCTCGAAGACAACACCCATGCCACCTTCGCCGATCTTTCGAATCAGGCGATAGTGGAGAAGCTGATTACCTGGGCTGGCAGTCAACATTTAATACACTCATTCAAACAAAGGTCTAAACGAGCACTATCCCGCCTGAAGTAAATATCGTGGCGGCGCTTACAGGATGGCCGATGCGCTCGAAGTGTTCCAGTATATCCGTAAATACTCGCTCCAAATGGCCAATCGTTGTAATGGCACTTACCGTGATCAAATCGCGCTGTTCCGGGGTCAGGGGCAATGAGTCGAGAGTCGCATCGAATTCCGCTACGTGTCCCGGGTCGAGTTCGGCATGCCTCACATGGCAGGACATAGACTCCAGCGGAATGCCGGTCCGCTCCGACACTTCCCGCAAAAACTCGATCTGCGCAGGGGCTTCCAGCACGGCGATGAATCCAAGATAAGCAATCGGATGAACATGCTGCATCCAGTAATACTGCGAACCTACCAGGGCAGCCACGCTCGGATAGGGGAGCCGCTCCAGCACACGCTCCCGTGCCACTCCCAGCGAACCCAGATCCTGGAGGATCCATTCGCCATGATCCTCCTCTTCCGCAGCGTGTTCCAGATAATAGTCACCCAGCCATTGGTTCAGCGGATCATCGTTGACGGCCTCGGCACAGCAGCGTGCCGCCAGGCGCATCGCCGGAGCCGACGCCATCGTCACGCCATACATCGCAAACAAAAACTCGGGGTACAGCTCGTCGAACCGTGGGTGAAACCACACCTCATGAATCAGCGAAGTAAGGCGTGTTTGTGCGAGGGACAGGATCGCACGAAGTCGTTGACTGTGTGTGACCATCCCGGTTTCACCCTGATCCGGCAGTGCGCTGTGTCGCTCCAACGAGTGAATTCTCCTGCCTAGAAAATCATCGTTCCCATGCGGTGGGAGTCGCCAACTTTTACAGGGCGGGTAAAGAAATCGTCGCCCAGCTTGGTGCGAACAGAGATAATCGCATCGACTTCAGCCGAGCCAAGCTGGTTAATGTTGGCAATTTCATCGGCAGTAAGAGGATGGTTCACTTCAATCAGTCCAGCTTGCTGCAGACGCTCAAGATTCGTCATGATTTTCCTTTCAACTCTTCTATGGGTTGTATTCAGGTTGCGGCGGGAGACGCCGCGGGAGTGGATGCATCGTATCACGCACTCAGAAGGAAATACAACCGATCGACTGGCCTGGAGCAAGGCGTAGCCATTCGATCAGGATCGTGGGGAGGCTGCCGAGCGGAGCACCGCCAGAACGAGCGCCGGAACGTGAACTGCTTCCAGACTTTCTGCAGATAGCTCTTCCATCCTGCGGATGACCTCCTCTGCGGGAGTGCACCTCGCAAAATTTCTGGCAAGTGAGCGTCCCGAAGCGCTTGCGAGTGTTCGCGTGCCAGGCAATGCAATCAGCCGCGGTACATGCAGGTTGAGCAGCGAATGCAACTCCGTGCGTCGCAGCGCCTTCGGGAAAATGGCAGCGGCATCCGTCTGAAGTGCGCTGCGAAGTGTGTTCTGGCGTCGGTACCCTGAGCGAAGATTTCGAGGCTCCAGGGATTCGCTCAGCAACAGGCCATAGCAGAGGGTATCGCGCACCACTATCCGCGGCGCGTGGTCTTTTTCCAGCACCGAGCTCCACTGCGACCCCGACGAAATCAGCGCTTTACGACAGAGCAGAAGCACCCTCGCGGCCTGACGATATCCTGCAAGAAGTTCCGGCAGCACTGAAAGCGGCGATGCGCTGCCCGGCGCGTTGCCATCGTCCATCAGGACAGCCGATACCACGTTCAGGCGATACCGGCCGGACGGCTCCAGGGACCACTGTGGCAACCCCAGGCCAGAAACGCGCCCCGCAGATCCGAACAACCCTGAGATATCCGGCATGCCGTGAACGGTCCTCCCAGGCAGCAGTCCTGTGTCCATCAGCGACTCCAGGAACGCGCCGCACTTCGAATCTTCGCCCGCATTTCCTTTTGTCGGAGAGTCAAAAAATCTTGGCGTCCCAAGACATTCCGCATCGGTGACCACCGGGCCGCGAGGCGTCGCAATCACATTGCCGAGGTGCAGATCCGTCAGGCAGACGTGATGCGCCAGGCAGAGCACGGCACCCGCCGCATGCCAATATTCAGGCCCATCGGCGACTCCTTCGCTTCCTCTGCCCACGCTATCCCCAACCTGCACCGATTCAGCCCAGCCATATCGCTCAGAGATGCCGCCCTCCAGCACCCGTCCCGCAGGAAGGCGCAACGTGGGCTCTGCCTCTGCCATCATTTCGAGTAGCCGATGCCAAAGCCACTCTCCGCTGATGGAGCGAGGCTTGTAATAAATACACCGCCCGCCTTTGAAGCCAATACGCAGCACCAAGTGTCCACCGGGATGCGTATCGGAGGTCGTTCCAGACACCGATTCCACCGGAGGAAGGCTGGCAACACCCAGCCATGCAGCTAACCGCGATCCATCCCGCTGTAGTCGCTCATGAAACGCAACCGTCGCCGCTACCCACTCGGAAACAGCCTGCTGCAGCAGCGGACCAAGCCCCGGGAATTCCTGCGTAAGATCGCGATCCGTCACAGTTGTTGAGCGATCCGCAGTTGTAAGGTGAGCTGCTACCGCTAGCGTCAGAATGCCCTGCAGACGTCTCCGAAGAAGTTCGAGCAACGCGTCGACCGGAATCCTCTCTCCGCTAAAAACCCTTTGTCCATGGGGTATTCGGCGCTCAAACCAAAGCAGCGCCTTCGCGAGCAACGGCTCAATCAGCATCTCCATCTGCGGAGGCAATTCTCCGGAGACGGCGACTCCGTCCGCTGGATGGTCGCAGTCAGAGCCGCCGGTCCGTCCTGAAACGAGATCTGCCTGCAGCGTGCCCTCGTACCCCAGAACCAGCACCTTCTGGCCTTCGGCATTTGCAGAGAAGCAGCCGCTCTTCACGGCAGTCTGGCGCATACCGATAGTATGACCTAACTGTCGATCGGGGCCTCGTTTTTGCGCAAGCCTTTCTGATTACAGTAAGCTCATCGTTCAGGTTCCCTGCGGAGGTTGTTGTGAAGCGAATTCTATCGAGTGCAAGTGGTTTCCTCTCTCTGTTCTTTTGCGCCACCCTGCTCTGCAGCTTCTGTCCGATCGCGGCAGCGCAGACCAGCCTCAACGGCTATTGGGATCTGCGTATCCCCAGAGCGGATGGTGACGGCACGTTCAGTGATATCTACTTCCACTTGCAGCAGGAAGGTACGGCGATCCACGGGCAGTTGATTCGTGGGCGTCGTGAACTCCCCGTAGCAGGCACGTTCGAGCACGGCTCCATCCACTTTGTGACCCAGCCACCCGCCACCGCACCCAAGTGGGAACAGAAGCCGGTGGTCTTCGAGGGAACCTATGCAAAGGGCAAGCTCATGCTCTCGATGGATCGTCGCGATCACACCGTGCAGGGAGTCGCCGAGTCTGTGACCGAGGAAGCGACCCAGCCGCCGAAGCCGCTGCCCTTGCCTGCGCTCGAAGATGTTCCCGAAAATGGCCTGGCCCGCACACCGCCGATGGGCTGGAACAGCTGGAACAAATTCGCCGGTCAGGTCGACGATGCCTCGGTGCGAGCAATGGCCGACGCAATGGTGTCCAGCGGTATGAGTAAGGCCGGCTACGTCTACATCAACATCGACGATACGTGGGAGTTAGACCGCGATGCGGCGGGCAACGTTGTGCCCAACAAGAAGTTCCCCAACATGAAGGCGCTCGCCGACTATGTGCACTCCAAGGGTCTCAAGCTCGGCATTTACTCCAGCCCCGGACCCAAGACCTGCGCCGATTACGAGGGCAGCTTCGGTCATGTGAAGCAGGATGCGGCGACCTATGCTTCGTGGGGTATCGACTACTTGAAGTACGACCTCTGCAGCGATCTTGATGTCTATAAAGATGACGCGCCAACCCTGCAGGCCATCTATCAGGAGATGGGCGACGCTCTCCAGGCGACGCACCGTCCCATCGTCTACAGCCTCTGCGAGTATGGTCGCGCAAACGTGTGGGCTGGCTGGGGCGAGAAGAGCGGCGGCAATTTGTGGCGCACGACGGGCGACATTGAAGATACCTGGGAGTCGATGGATAAGATCGGATTCAGCCAGATCAAGATCGCGAGCTTTGTGAAGCCGGGGCATTGGAACGACCCCGACATGCTCGAGATCGGTAACGGTGGCATGACCGCCGATGAATATCGAACCCACATGAGTCTATGGTCGCTGCTCGCAGCGCCGCTGATCGCCGGCAACGATCTGCGCACCATGACCGACGAAACAAAGAGCATCCTGATGAACACCGAGATCGTCGCCATCGATCAGGACCCGAAGTTTCAGCCTGTGACGGAGGTCTCAAGCGACGCTGGAGTCGAGGTGCTGATGAGGCCGCTATCCGACGGCTCGGTTGCCGCAGGCCTCTTCAACCGCGGTCCAGCGGCCGCTCCGGCGAAGTTCCTGCACAGCAGCCTGCCCGCAAGCTTCAAGGGCAAGCAGTTGAGTGTGCGCGATCTCTGGAAGCATGCTGAGGTTTCTATGGACGGAGACAGCTTCGCCACAACGGTGCCACGCCACGGAGTTGTGATGTTGCGCATCGCCGCTCGATAAAGCAACGCAGCAACGACAAAGGCCGGCGGTTCGTTCGCCGGCCTTTGTCATTTCAAGTTCATCGCGACGTCCTTACATCGGCGCCTGCACGATCGTCACCGTCGTCTCGCCGCTGCTTAGAGGAATCACGTTTTCACCAGCATCGACGGCCGCATGCGCCGCGATCGTCCAGGCAGGCGCGCCGGGCTTCGACTCCGTCTCTGTAATGTGCATGCGAGCGGTTGGGACGTAGGTGCTCGCTGCGGCAAGATGCAGCACAACCGTGTGTTTGTGCGTGTCGTAGTCCGCAGAGACGATCCTGCCTGCATCGAGCGTGATCCAAAGTCCCAGCGGCGCGAGGAACAGTCGCTTGCGAGACGAGTCCAGCACCGTGGTATGCACGATGCCGTGGTGCTCTTCGACATTGCCGCCGAAGCAGAGCCACCCCATTTCATCATCGTGCGTGACGAAGGTGCCCGTGTTAATAGCGTGGCCAAAGAAGTTCGGACCGTAGTCGCCGCTATACGGGTCGAACTTCATGCGGTCGGGGAAGGAGTGGAACGCCGCAGAGGCAAACCCCTTCTCATCGATGTTCGTGAGCGGCCCCATCACCCCTCCGTAGCCAACGCGCAGCAGATAGAGATCATCCGGATGCAGGCGGTACTCCGCGAGCAACGGGATCGCATTGATGCCGGAACCGTAATGGTGCAACTGCCGCTCGATGCGCGCCCAACTCGGCTTGCCGCCGTAGATGAAGTCCCAATAGCGACGCGCGCTGCCGTTGTAGCCCCAGCTTGGAATCGTTGGATCGTAGGCGAGAATCGCGTTGAGCGTGACCTCGGCCTTCTGGTCGTCGTGGAAGTAGCGCGTCCAGTCGTAGACCTCTTCCTGTCCGGTTGAATCCCACGGCATCTCGCTGCCGAAAGGATAGGCCTCGGTCTTCCAGACATCCGCGCGCGCGCGCATCACTGCTTCAAGTTTGTCCGCCTTGTCCGTCCATCCTTCGGCCTTAAGATCGTTCAGCAGACGCACAAAGACAGTGCCCTCCATCTGGCCGAAGCGCGTGTAATACGGCGCCTCCGTGCACATCGCGAGCGTAGTCTCATACGCCTGGTTGAGATACCACTGCCAATCGTGATTCGTGACGAGCCCCTGCGTATTGCGCGCCGTCTTGTAGAGCGACCAGTAGGCTGCAACGACGTGCGGATAGTTGAAAGAGCGGCCAACATCGTCCGCGCCTTTCTCGTTCCAGCTCGTCCAGCTGGTCCAGTTCAACTTTGGGTCGTAGGTAAAGCCGGGCACCACCGCAGGCTGATAAAAGAAGAGGCTCTTGTGCACGCCGTACTTGTGCTCGCCGTCTTTATTTTGCAGATGCCCCCAGAGCACGCCATCGACGAAGCTTTCGAGTTTGACAATCTCCTGCGGGTCTGGCTGGAGATACTCCTTCATCGATGCGGCAATCCATGACCCCGCGCCTGCCTCGTCGCTCAAACCAGCGATCCAGACGCGAGAGTCCTGCGTAACCTGCTTGCCCGCCTGGTCGTCGTAGCTGATGATCGACGGCGCGCGGTGGAAGGGATCGTTTGCCTGATCGAACCATTGCTCATGGAAGAGGAAGTGGCCCATGTCCGCGATGGCTTCGGTCTCGGGCTTGATGGTGCGGTAGCCGATGCTCTGCACCGTGCCATCAGCGTAGGTGATGACGAGGCGGAACCGTCCCCACTGCTTGCCCCGCAGAGTGTAAGCGTGCAGACCGTGTTCGTTCTTCCCATCGTCATGGATCTCGACGGCGGCTGCAGGCTCGCTGACGATGGAGCGCACCGCCCTGTCATACCTTAGGAACAGCCGAGCGTCCATATCCTGCGGAAGAACGTAGCCCGGAATGCCGACAGCAACCGGACGATGGTGTTCCGCCAGTGTGGCCTCAATGTGACGCAGATCTGGAGCGACCAGGAAGCGTACACCGTAGGTCACGCTCTTGCCCGCCGGAAGTGTGGCCGAGGTCGCTGGATTCCACTCCTGCACCCCCTTCCAGTCGGTCTCAGCGTAACCGGCGCTGTGGACCATCCAATCGAAGGAGCCCTCAAACGTCGTGCCGCGCGGCGTGGGATCGTTGTCCAGCAGGCCTGCTCCTGTCTGTCGATTGCGGCGATCGAGGATCGGCTTCCACGCTTCGAATGGTGTGTGACCGTCTGGCACCACCAGCAGCACAGGCCCGGTGCCGCTGAGTTGCGAGACCTGCACGTAGCCCGCGTCCTCGCCGATGTAAGGGTCGTAGAAGGAGCAGATTTTATAGGCCTGATCCAGTGTCCGGCCGTTCATGATGTTGTTGAAGACCATCGCAATGCCGAGGCCGCCGATCTCCACCGGCGTGGCGGCGGTATTCGTCAGCGTGAAGCGCAGCGAAAGGTTGCCGTTCTCCGTCGACCAGGTGCGCACGATCTTCAGCGGCGTGCCACTCGGCAGGCTGGAGCTGACGTCTCCTGTGAAGCGCGTCGCATCCGCCGCAATGACTGTCACCGGGCTGCGCTTGTAGGCCGTCGACACATCCGTCCAGTCGGCGACACCGGCTGCGCGGTATCGCACGTCGAGATCGCCCAGGTGATAGAAGGTGTCCGCCGAACGCTCCTTCAGCAGATCGCCCGGCGTGTAATCCAGCGCAGCGTCGCTGCTCGGCGTAAGCGAGGCCACCGTCCCGGAGTAGCGCAGCAGATCGACCTTCAGCTCGGGCGTGCTCAGCGAGACTCTCCCACCATCCATCATCGGCCCCGGAGGCAATACGCGTGGTCCGCGTGGACGCTGCCCCGCTGCCGTGCTCGCGAGTCCAACCGATAGCAGGAGTGCGCCGGCAAGCGTAGCGAAAGACTGCACGCTGCGATGGGAGATGTGGCCTTTCTTCTGCCACGCGGATCGAAGATGCATGAGGGAGCCTCCGCACTAATGTATACAATAAAGTATATGAAATCGGCTAAACATGCTCGGATTCTGGAGGTCTTTTGAAACGCACGGCCCGATTGATGCTCCGGATTTTCCTGGCGATCACAGCCGCTTCGATCTCCGCCGCTTTGATCCCAGCAGCTTCGATCCCAGCTGCCGCGCAGCAGCCCAGGCCGCTGGCCATCCACTCCGCCGGAAACCCGATCCTGTCTGATGGCTCGTTCTACTCCGCCGATCCCTCGATGATCGTCGTCGGAGATACGCTCTACATCCTCACCGGGCGTGACCTCGCGCCGCCGAATGTCAACGACTTCATCATGCCGGAGTGGGGGCTCTTCGCGACGAAGGATGTGGCTTCGAAGCAGTGGCAACTCTACCCTGACTTCCTTCGGCCAGAGCAGGTCTTCGCGTGGGCGGCCCCAGGCCACGCCTATGCGGGACAGATCGTGCAGGGCACAGACAAGCGCTTCTACCTGTACGCTCCGGTGGAGGAGGCGAACTCGCACAATGCCGATCCCTTCGCCATCGGCGTTGCGGTCGCGGATAGCGTGCTGGGTCCTTGGAAAGATGCGCACCCGAGCGGCCCAATCGTCTCGCAGTCCGTGCCCGGGCCGAACCGCATTCAGAACATCGACCCAACCGTCTTGGTAGATCGCGATGGACGTGTCTACATGTACTGGGGAACGTTCGGCCGTTTGCGCAGCATCGAGCTTCAGCCCGACATGGTGACGCCAAAAGGCCAGGAATTCAGCGTAACGACGCTCACCGGATTCTTTGAGGCGTCACGCATCTTCCGCCGCCGCGACACCTACTATCTGCTCTACGCAGACAATCAGGCAGGCCCGCAATCGCCCTGTACGGAGGCGGTTTACCACGCCTGCATAGCTTACGGCACAGCGCCCACGCCGCTTGGTCCCTGGACGTATCGCGGTGTCATTCTCGATGTGGTCTCTTCCACGACATCGCATCCCGGAGTCGCTGAGTTCAAGGGTCAGTGGTACCTCGCCTATCACACAGCCGACGCCAAAGGTGGAGGCCACTTCCGCCGCAGCGTGGCCATCGACCGCCTCGACTGGGACGACAGCGTCTCCCCTCCCCGCATACTGAAGGTGAAGCAGACGCACGAGCCCCACCCGCCCCCTGCACCAGGCCGAAACGTCGCTAACGCAGCGCACGCGACTGCGTCTAATGAACCAGTGCCCGTGCAGTACTGGATCAAGGCACTCAACGACGGCATCGTTCGCACGAACCCTTTGCCGCCCGATATGTGGGCCAGTTGGACGCCGCACAATCCGCCCAGCCAGTGGATCGAATACGAATGGGCGCAGCCGGTTACGCTCAACGAATCGCGCATCCTGTTCTGGGCCGACCACCCCGCAGGTGCCGATGAAGGTGTAGCGCCTCCAGCAGCGTGGCATCTCGAGTATTGGAGCAAAGATGCGTGGCATCCGATGGCGAATCCCAGCGCCTATCCCACCTCGACCCATTCGTACGCGGACGTCAAGTTCGATCCGATCACCACGCAGTGCCTCCGTGCAGTATTCAACGCGTCCGGCGAGGGATCAAAATATGCCGCGCTGGCAGTCGAGGAGTGGGAGGCACTGGAGCCACACACGGTGTCACCCGCTGCCCTCCGGACCCTCACACCATCGGACGGTGCACCAACAGGATGCGGCGTTGTGCGCCCGGCAGTTGACAGTCATGAGCGCTAAGAAGTAAACGTTATGTATTCTAAATTGTATGCGTTGATCGATGACGATCTCGAAACTTCCTTCGCGTATAGCCAGAGATCAAGAGATCAAGAGATCAAAGAGATCGAAGAGGTAAATCACATGAGTATGAAACCGACACGCAGGCATTTTCTAGGCGGCGCAGTAGCCGCGAGCACCGCCGCTCTTCTGCCGGCCCACGCCCGCGCATCCGGCATCAAAGCCGGCGTCAGCAGCCAGTCCGCATCGAGCCCCGCAGATACCGCGATCGAATCGCTGACCCACGCATCCGTCGCCAAGGTGCAGTGGAAGGCAGAGCCGTTTGCGATGACCGAGGTCCGTCTGCTCCCCAGCTTCTGGAAGGACATGATGGAGCTGGATCGCAGCTATCTCTACTCGCTGCCGAACGACCGCCTCGCGTATAACTTCCGCGTAACGGCGGGCATCCCGACGGACGCCGATCCGCTTGGCGGATGGGAGGCGCCAGACTGCGAACTGCGCGGCCACTACGTCGGACACTATCTTTCGTCGAGCGCGCTGCTCCACGCCAGCACCGGCGATGCGCCGATTGCGGCAAAGGCCAACGACCTCGTCGCGATCCTCGCGCAGTGCCAGGCGAAGGATGGATATCTCGGAGCCTATCCTGCCACGTTCTACGACAAGCTGCGCAACCACGAGAAGGTCTGGGCGCCGTTCTACACGTACCACAAGATCCTCGCCGGCATGATCGACATGTACGAGCACACCGGCAACAAGCAGGCCTTGGATGTCGCATTGAAGATGGCGGACTGGGCCGACAATTACAGCCGTCCGATCCCCGACGACCAGTGGCAGCGCATCCTGCTCGTCGAGCAGGGAGGAATGAACGAGGCAGCGTTCAATCTCTACGCCATCACAGGCAATCCGAAGTATCGCGACCTCGGCTATCGATTCGAGCACAAGAAGATCTTCGAGCCGCTGGCAGCGAACGAAGACCAACTCGGCGGCAACCACGCCAACACGAACATCCCCAAGGTCATCGGCGCGATCCGCGGCTATGAGCTCACGGGAGACCCTCGCTATCTTGCCATCGCGCAGAACTTCTACCGCATCGTTACGGACCACCACATCTACTGCACCGGCGGCACCAGCAACGGAGAGATGTGGCACAAGGCAGATGCGATCGCATCCCAACTCGGACCGGCGGCAGAAGAGTGTTGCTGCTCCTACAACATGATGAAGCTGTCGCGCCACCTCTTCGGTCAAGGTCCGGATGCAAAGCACTTCGACTACTACGAGCGCGTGTTGCTGAACGTGCGCAACGGCACGCAGGATCGCAACGGCATGTTGATGTACTACGTGTCCCTGAAGCCCGGTCTATACAAAACCTTCGGCACGCAGTTCGATGCCTTCTGGTGCTGCACCGGCACGGGTTCCGAGGAGTACGCGAAGCTCAACGACTCCATCTACTTCCACGATGCAGACTCGGTTTACGTGAACCTCTTCATCCCTTCGAAGCTCGACTGGAAGGAGCGCGGCCTGCGCCTGACCCTGACGACCAAGTACCCCAACGAAGAGCGCATCCGCTTCACCGTGGACGCAGCTCCGTCGAAGCCAACCGCTCTCAAGGTGCGTGTGCCGTACTGGGCGACCAAGGGCGTCACCGTTGCCATCAACGATCAGCCGGTGACGGTGGAGGCTACCCCATCAACTTACTTCGCGCTGAACCACGATTGGAAGGCGGGCGATGTCGTGACCGTCGACATCCCGATGACGCTGCACCTCGACCAGACGCCCGACGACAAGCAGGTACAGGCCGCGATGTATGGCCCGCTTGTGCTCGCCGTGCGCCAGGGTGCCGAGGGCCTTACCAACTCGATGATCTACGGTGACTCTGGCCCCTGGGAGTCCGATGAGGGCTACCCGATGCCCGTGGTGAAGCTGCACGATGCCGCCGCGCAGACCGGTGATGCCGCGATATGGTTCGAGCGCGTGGAAGGCACGCGTCACTATCCGCTGCAGTTCCGCTCCAAGGGCCAGGGCCCCCTCCACACGCTGGTGCCGTTGAACCTCATCATGGACGAACGCTACTCGGTCTACGTCCGCAACGAAGGTATCGCGTAGCCCATCCCGCAAACCGAGCCTTTCATGGTTTGGCGGACGCAACCGAGTCGCGGGTTGCGTCCGCAAGATCGTATTGCTCTAATACGCATCGCTCGTTATGACCTGCGCGCGCCCACCGTCCGTCTCATTCTCCCCATCCAACTCCGCGACGAACTCAGCCACCGCCTTCGCACACAACACCGGCTTCGACTGCATCAACAGGTGCGGCCCGTCGATCGCGACCACCCTCCCTGCCTTCGCCGTCACCATCTCCGCCGCGCACGCCGCATTCACCAGCCGATCCATCCTCGGCTGCACATAAAGAATCGGCACCTTCACCTGCGCCAACTCTCCGCGCACATCCACATGCAGCACCTCGCGCACGCGCTTCGACAGCACCTTCGGCGTCACCCACGACACCGCCCCCGCCACCGATTCCACCACCGCCTCCGGCACCTCATCCCCCACCATCCAGTGCTTCACCACAAATCCCGGCATCGTCGCATGCGACAGCAGCGGTGCGAGTTCCCAAACCAGCTCGCGCCTCCATCCTCGCAGCGCGCTCGTCGCAAAACCCGCACACAGCACCATGCCCTTCAAATTCGGAGGATCCAGCGCCGCAATCAAGATCGCCAGCGGAACGCCAAACGATTCCGCCACCAGCACAAAAGGTTCATCCACCGTCAGCGCCCCACGCAGCGTCCCCGCCAGGTCCCGATAGTCCATCCACCGCTCCGGCGGATACCACAGCGTCTCCGCCGTCAACCCCTCTGGCAGCGCTGCGACGAACCCCCGCAACAATTCCGCGCTCCCATCCATACCCGGCAGCAGCACAAGTTTTTTCATAGGCGTATTCATCAGGTAGTCAAGCTATCCTACGACACCGGACCCTCCTCAAGACACCCCCGCCCCAACCCCTCCCCTCCAAATGACCCCAAAACCTGTAAGTAATTCAGCCTGAACGCAAAGCCAGCACACGCTTCTGAAGACACCGTTTTTCGCGCACTACGAATGAGCGTTTAGTCAGAAAATCCGATGGATCGGTCATGCCGCGTTACACGCCAAATCAGTGAGTTGCTCATGCTCGTATGATGTACAGGAACGTTCGGTTGTCAGCCGATGAGGTTGAGAGGAGAGAGCGATGCGTATCTTCGTTGCAGGGGCCAGCGGAGCGATCGGAGAACCGTTAATTGTGGAGTTGTTGAAGAGGGGACACTCCGTACTCGGAATGACATCGAGCGACGTGCGGGCGAAGAATCTGGAACGCCTCGGAGCCGAGCCAGTGATTGTGGACGCGTTCCACGCAGCGGACGTAGACGCTGCACTGCGGCAGGCAAAGCCGGAAGTAGTAATCGATGAATTGACGTCGCTGCCAAAGGAACAGAGCGAGATCCCAAAGTATGCGGCGCGCGACAGGAGGCTGAGGATTGAGGGCGGTGGGAATTTGTTTCGCGCGGCAATTGCAAGTGGTGTGCGGCGCTATCTACAGCAGTCGAGCGGATTCTTTTTGAAGGCGGCAGAAGGAACACTCGCGGACGAGTCGTCTCCGTTGGATATAAATGCGAGTCCGGGCGTGGCGGCAAGTGCGCGCATCTATACGGAACTGGAGGCACGGCTTTTCAGTTCCAGCGCAATAGAGGGCGTGGCTCTGCGGTATGGGTTTTTCTATGGACCGAAGACGTGG
>DATCDL010000435.1:0-18400 GCA_036510715.1 Acidobacteriaceae bacterium | reverse complement strand
TAAACGGCTATGCGGAGGGCATTGGGCTCGACACCAACGGCTATCTGTCCGAAGGCTCGGGAGAAAACCTCTTCGTGGTCAGCAAAGGAACTCTCTATACGTCGCCGTTGGCAAACTCTGTGTTGAACGGAATTACTCGTGACTCGATCCTCGTGCTGGCCCGCCAGATGGGGATCCCGGTTGCGGAACAGGCCCTGCCGCGCGAGATGCTGTACATCTGCGACGAGGCATTCTTTAGCGGAACCGCTGCAGAGGTCACGCACCTGCGCTCTGTCGACCGCATCCTGGTCGGCGATGGAACGATGGGACCGATTACGGCGGCGCTGCACAAGGCATTTTTCGACATCGTAAATGGTCTGGCGGAAGACCGCTTCAACTGGCTTACCCCTGTATCCGTGCGCGAGAGCGTAGCAGTTTAGTGCTGCTGGACACTCTTACCGAAAGCGGCAGCTTCGTGGCTGCCGCTTTTTTGTCGCAATGGGATTAGGACGTACCCGCCTTGTGGAACTAGACTGTACTCTGGGCTCGCTTGCGGGCAGTGCTCAAGAATTATCTTTAAAAGTTTGAGGATCGTTACTCGATGAAATTGCGGTTTCTTGTTCCAGCTCTCGCATTGGCCCTTACGACCCTTGCAGCTCACGCCCAGATCGGCCTCTACCTGAACCCCGTCGTCAGCCGCGTGAGCAACAGTACTCCCGATACCGGGCCATTCGCCTTTCTTGGTGAAGGTGGGACATCAAAAATATTCGGCGGAGTCGACTTTGGTGGCTACTACGAGTTCGCCCATACTCCGAAGATGGACGTCAGCGTTGACGCACGAGATACGATGCAACGCTATTCCACAGCATCGTTCACCAGCTTTATGGTCGGCCCCCGGATTCAGACAAAGCCGATCGCGTACAACTTGAAGCCCTACGCGCAACTCTCTATCGGCGTGGGCAGAACGAAAGCCCCACTGAGCCCGGCAACTGTCTCGAAGCTGCAGTATGGCATCTATGTGGGCCTGGACAAGTCGATCAAGAAGCACATTGATTGGCGGATTATCGAGGTGAGCTATGGCTCGGTGACCACCATTAATAGCCAGCTCTTTCGAGGCCCCACACCTATTCCTGCGGCAAGCGTGCTAGGCTTCAGCACAGGGCTGGTCTTCCGCTTCCGGTAGATCGGGACGCGCAAGAATCTCCGATCCAACGCGCAAGAATCTACGATCCTGCGCGGGAGCAACCTCATACCACGGCCGTGTCCTCTTTGTGCGTTACCAGTTTGTCCCACCCTGGCAGATCCTGTGAGCCGACAATGAGCCGCACCCCGTCCTGCATGCGGATGTAGGTGTACGCCCAGCTGCGAAACACCGAGAGTCGATTACGAAAGCCGATGAGAAAAAAGATGTGCACCATCATCCATATCATCCACGCTGGAAATCCACTCCAGTTCGCGTGGAAGGGCCACACGATACGAGCCACCGCCGCCTTGCGCCCAATCGTGGCCATATCACCCTTATCGAAATAGCGGAATGGCTTCTGTCGCGCCGCCTTATCGGAATCAGCGACGAGAAGTCCAATCCGCCGGGCGGCGTAGTCTCCCATCTGCATCGCGGGCTGCGCAACGCCGGGAACCTGCTTTCCATCCTGCTCAAAGTGGGCAAGGTCTCCACAGACGAAAACCTCAGGCAGGTTCTTTGGGTTGAGGCGTTCGTTGACCAGGACGCTTCCCTTCTTGTCGAGTTCGACCCCCAGCATTCTCCCAAGCGAAGACGCCTGCACGCCCGCTGCCCACAGGGTGCAAACGCTCTCGATCCGCTCGTCCCCAACCATCACATAGCCAGGTTGAATGTCAGTCACATGCGCTCCGCAGCGAATCCGCACGCCAAGTGCCTTGAGTTGCTCCACTGCTTTCTTTTGCAATGACTCCGGATACATACCGAGAATGTTTGGCGATCCCTCGAGGATCAGCACCTCGGCAGTCTTCGTATCGATATGCCGAAAATCCTTCGTCATGTAAAGCCGCGAAATATCAGAGATTGCGCCGGCGAGTTCCACACCCGTAGGGCCGCCGCCGACGATAACAAATCGCAGCGGTGGGTGCGAACCAGTCTCCAGCATCTGGCGTTCGGCGAATTCAAACGCGAGCAAGACGCGCCTTCGGATATCCGTAGCGTCTTCGACTGTCTTGAGGCCGGGCGCAATCTTCGCCCACTCATCGTGCCCGAAGTAGCTATGCGTTGAGCCCGGCGCAAGAATCAGGTAGTCGTAAAACATCACTGCGCCGCTCTTGAGCGAGACCCGGCGCGCCGCCGCATCAATCCCGACAACCTCGTCCATCACCACTTCGGTATTGCGGTTCTCCCGCAGAATCGAGCGAATGGGCTGCGCGATATCCCCCGGAGAAAGCACGGCCAGGGCCACCTGATACAGCAGCGGCTGAAACGTGTGATAGTTCTTGCGGTCGATGATCGTGACATCCACGTTCAGTCTTCCGAGGCGTTGTGCCGCATTAATTCCCGCAAAACCAGCACCGATAATGACAACACGCGACCTCGCTCGATTTGGATTCGCTGCGGGCATGGACCTTGTGCCTCCTGGTTTGAATTCACTACTGCTTCATTATTTGAGATGCACGCAAGATCAAATCGACATCGTGCATTTCATGCAATCAAACTGCGTGAAGCCTCCGTGCCCCCTGTCGCATCCAACGGATCATGAGCCAAACAGCGATTACGAATCATCCCTCAAACGTCCTCGGAACAACCAGGCAGCTCGGCAACTCGGATCTGCAGTTGACAGCGATCGGCTTCGGCGCCTGGGCAATCGGCGGTGGCGACTGGCAATATGCCTGGGGGCCGCAGGAAGATCACGCGTCGATCGAGGCCATTCACCGCGCGCTGGATGCCGGAATCAACTGGATCGATACGGCTGCGGTCTATGGGCTCGGCCACTCCGAAGAGGTCGTCGGTCGCGCCCTCAAATCGACCAGCGCGAAGCCCTACATCTTTACCAAGTCCGCGATGACCTGGGGTGAGGACCGCAAGATCGTGCAGACGATGAAGAAGATTCGCGAGGAGGTCGAGGGCAGCCTGCGGCGTCTCGGCGTCGATGCGATCGACCTCTACCAGATTCACTGGCCTGTCCCCGACGCGGAAGTCGAGGAGGGCTGGACCACCATGGCCGAGTTGCAGCGCGAGGGCAAGGTCCGCTACATCGGCGTTTCGAACTTCAGCGTTGCACAGATGGAGCGCGCATTGAAGATTGCGCCGATCACCTCTCTGCAGCCGCCGTACTCCATGATCAATCGCTCGAATGAGGCGGAGATCCTGCCCTTCTGCCAGGCGCATGGCATCGGCGTCATCAATTATTCGCCGATGCAATCGGGCCTCCTTACCGGAGCCATGACGAAGGAACGCATCGCCAACATGCCGGCAGACGATTTTCGCCGCAACTCAAAGCAGTTTAATGAGCCGCAGATCACGCGCAACCTCGACCTGGTCGAACTGCTGCGCAGTATCGGAAAGCGACACGGTGTCGAGCCGGGTGTCGTGGCGATCGCATGGACGCTGCACAACCCAGCCATCACAGCGGCCATCGTTGGCGGCCGCAGCGCGAAGCAGGTTGACGGCGTGCTGCCAGCAGCGACGTTCCGGCTCACTGAAGTTGAGTTTGCAGAGATTGGAAAATTTCTTACAGAGCGGCCCTAGGCCTGCACGATTTCCTGAGCGAAGGCGCCTGCTCATGTAGCAGGCGTCTTTTACAGCGTGAGAATGACCGGTCCGGATTTCGTGATCGCCACCGTATGCTCAAAGTGCGCGCTGACACTGCCATCAATGGTCACGGCCGTCCACCCGTCTTCGAGAACCTTCACCTCGGCTGAGCCAATGTTGATCATCGGCTCAATCGCCAGCACCATACCCGCCTTCAGGCGCGGCCCCTTGCCGGAGTCGCCATAGTTTGGAACCTGCGGATCTTCGTGCATGCTCTTGCCAATGCCATGACCGACAAACTCCCGCACCACGCCATATCCCTCAGCTTCACACATCACTTGAACTGCATTGGAAATATCAAACAGCCGTCCGCCCACAACGGCCTTGTCTATCCCCGCATAGAGCGAAGCCTCGGTGACGCGCAGCAACTTTTCAACCTTGGGTGAAATGGCACCGACCGCGTGCGTCACTGCAGCGTCAGAGTAGTAACCATCGACGATGACACCGCAATCCACTGAGACAACATCGCCTTCACGCAAGACACTCTTGTCATTCGGAATGCCATGAATGACCTGGTCGTTGACCGAGGTGCAAAGCACCGCCGGATATCCGTGATAGCCAAGAAAGGCCGCCTTGACGCCGAGTTCCTCGACCTTGGCTACGGCCGCGCGCTCCAGATCCATCGTCGTGGCGCCGACCCGCACCACGGCTTTGACCGCCTCATGCACCTTGCGGAGAGCTATGCCGGAGATGCGCATCTTTTCGATTTCTTGCTCGGATTTGATCAGGATTGCCATTATCTAACTTTCTCGGTCTGCACAGACTCCAGCGAGTCGGTTGCGTTGCGCAACTCGAACAACGTCGCAAGGATGGACCGCGTCACCTCATCCATGGAAAGATTTCCATCGACCTCAGCGAAGCGGCCGCCATGCGAGCGGTAGTATTCAACGACAGCTGCGGTCTTGGATCGGAACGCATTCATGCGTTCATAAAATACTGGCTCGGTATCGTCCGCCCGTTGCGTAAGGGTTGCGCCTTCGCGATCGCAGATGCCAGGCTGGCTGGGCGGCTCAGAATAGGTGTTATAGATCGTGCCGCAGACCGCGCAGATGAGACGCCCCGTAATGCGTTCGAGCAGGATGCGCTCCGGCACCACGATACTGATGGCGACCACAGGCAACAACGAGTCAGCCAGTTGATGATCAAGCCACTCCGCTTGATTGAGTGTGCGCGGAAAGCCGTCCAGGATGTATCCATTCCGCGTATCAGGCTCCGTCAGGCGGGTCGCGACCATCTGGTTGACGAGGTCGTCCGGAACCAGCAGCCCCTTGGCCATAAGCTCTTCCGCAAGCATCCCGAGCTTCGTATGGTTCTTACGGTGTTCACGCAGCAGATCGCCAGTGGATATCTGGGGAATGCTGAACCGCTCCACGAGCCGCTTGGCCTGGGTTCCTTTTCCAACACCGGGAGCGCCTAGCAGCAGCACCGGGCCGGGAACAAAGACGCTCGAATTGGACAGAGGCTTGGGCATGGACATCATCGACAAAAATCTAGCTCCTCAACTACGCCAATATAAAAACCCAGATCCGAGACTCCGGACCTGGGTGACCTGCATCGTCCAGGTGTCTGAGTGCAATTACCAGCTGCGGCGACCGCGAATCCGTCCGGACTTTGGAGAGAAGCCGTCATAGTGGCGCATGATGAGCTGTGCTTCGACCTGCTGCACCGTGTCCATCGCAACGCCCACAACAATCAGCAGCGACGTTCCGCCAAAATAAAAATTCAATCCTAGACCGTTGGTCGTCCACGACGGCAGGCTGTCAAAGAACCCGCCGACCAGCCACAGATGGTTGAAATGGATGCCCGAGATAAGAAACATCGGGATGATTGAAATGGCGACCAGGTAAATACCACCAACAAGGGTGATCCGCGTCAGCACATCGTTGATGAAATCTGACGTTCGCTTACCCGGACGAATTCCCGGGATAAAGCTGCCGTACTTGCGCATGTTATCCGCAATATCGTCCGGCCGGAAGATGATGGAGATGTAGAAGTAAGCGAAGAAGATGATCGAAACGACGTAGAGCGCCACGTACCAGGGCTCTGCGGGTGCGAGCTGGCGGAAGACCCATCCCAGATATCTGGAATCACGCAGCGGCCCGGAGCCGAACAGACTGACGTTGGCAAGAAGCATCGGAGCCGAGAGGATCGAAGCGGCGAAGATGACGGGCATCACACCACCGGAGTTCACCTTCAGGGGGAGGAAGCTGCTGGAGGATTGCGTCATACGACGCCCGACCATGCGCTTAGCCGATTGGATCGGGATGCGGCGCTCCGAGCGCTCGACATAGACGATGAATGCAACCACGGCAATCATCATCACAACGAGCAGCCCCAGCGCTATCGGGGTAAAGCCACCCCAGGCCTGAGTAATAGCCTTCTGGTAGAGGTTTCCGATGCCGGCCGGAAGGCCAACGACGATTCCGGCGAAGATCAACAGCGACATGCCGTTACCGATGCCGCGCTCCGTGATCTGCTCGCCCAGCCACATGATAAAAGCGGTTCCTGCGGTGAGGGTGATGACGCAAAGGGGAAGAAATTCACCCTTGCTGATCGTCACCATCGATTCGCCGGTGGCGGTGCTGGTCAGCGTAAGACCGATGAAGAAGCTCTGCACCACACCCAGGATAATCGTGACGTACCGCGTCCACTGGGTGATCTTGCGGCGACCGAGCTCGCCTTCCTTCTGCAGCTTCGCGAGCGGCTCATAGATGACCGTGAGCAGCTGGAAGATGATGGAGGCGGTAATGTACGGCATGATGCCGAGCGCAAAAACCGTCAGCTTGCGCAGGTTGCCGCCATTGAACAGATCCAGCAGCCCCAGCGCTCCGCCGGCATTCTGATTGAAGAACTGCGCGAGCTTGGTCGCGTCGATACCGGGCGTCGGAATATGAGCGCCGAGACGATAGACCGCGAGCAGGCCGAGTGTGAACCCGATACGCTTGCGCAGATCGGGAATGCGGAAGATGTTGAGGAATTTCTCGAGCATCGGTGTGTGAGGCCTTCAACCAAAGTTTGGAGCTGAGGATCGCTAAGCTGGCTTGCCAGGTCGATCGCTCTGCTGGGGTTCTTGAACTACATTCTACGCGCAAGTGCTGAAGTAAATGAGGCCGAGGCGATGGCCCCGGCCTGATCGCTTATGCCGCCGGAGCAGCGTCGCCGCCGATGAGGATTGCCTTGCCGCCGGCGTCCTCAATAGCCTTCTGTGCAGCCTTCGAAAACTTGTGCGCATGAACCGTAACGGCTGACTTGAGCTTGCCGTTCGCGAGTACCTTCACCAACCCATTGCGCTTCTTGAGGATACCGTGCTCGGTGAGCTTCTCCAGCGTGAGCTCGCTCTCGTTCAGCTCGGCAATGGTGTCGAGGCCAAGAACGGCGTATTCCACGCGGAAGATATTCGTAAAACCGCGCTTGGGCAGACGGCGATGCAGCGGCATCTGGCCGCCCTCGAAGCCGCGCATCAGGCTCGAACCCGAACGCGATCCCTGGCCCTTGTGACCACGGGTAGAAGTCTTACCCATACCCGAGCCCATACCGCGGCCAACGCGCTTCTTGTTCTCATTCGCCGTCTTCGGCGCCTTCAGATTACTTAGATTCAGTGCCATAATTTCCTCGCTAACGCCGTTCAGGTCGAAGCCTGAACGACTCGCATGTGGTGGCCTCAACATTGAGGCGGAATAAACTAGTCGACGATACGGACGAGGTGAGGAACCTTGTTCACCATGCCGCGGATCGACGGGGTATCCTCGCGCTCTACGATCTGGTTCAACCGCGTAAAGCCAAGGCCCTTGATGACGAGCTTGTGCTTGACTGGCGTGCAGATCTTGGAGCGGAAGTACTGAAGCTTGATCTTGTTTTCGCTTGCCATTGTTCTTCTCCGTTTGCAGACCGGCGACCGTTGAAGAGGAAGCAGCGTTTGCTAATTCCTCATCCCGAATCCCTGATCGGTGTTCTTAAAGTTCGTCGATCGACTTGCCACGCAGCGCTGCAACCTCAGCCTTGTCGCGCAGCTGCGAGAGCGCGTCGAACGTCGCCTTGATCACGTTGTGCGGGTTCGCTGAGCCGAGGCTCTTGGTCAGCACATTCTGCACGCCGGCAGCGGTCATCACGGCGCGTACCGTCTTGCCCGCGATGATGCCCGTACCTTCTGGCGCCGGCTTCAGCAATACCTCGCCCGCGCCGTAATGACCAAGCGCAACGTGAGGAATGGTGTAGCCAGTCATGTTGACCTTCAGCAAATTCTTCTTTGCCGCTTCGATGCCCTTACGGATCGCCTGCGGAACTTCCTTGGCCTTACCGGAGCCGTAGCCGACCACGCCCTCGGCAGGATCGCCGACGATCACGAGCGCAGCGAACGACATATTCTTGCCGCCCTTGACGACCTTGGTCACACGGTTGATCGAGACAACCTCATCCTTGAGGTTCATCCGATTGCCGTCGATTCTCTTCTTCATTGCCATTGCGTTTCCTCTTTATTTCTCCCCGGCACACCGGTCCGGAGGTGCAGCTTGAAGCTGCAATTTTTTTTAGAAATCCAAACCAGCTTCGCGAGCCGCATCAGCCAGGGCCTTCACGCGACCGTGATACAGATAGCCACCGCGATCGAAGACCACCTTCTTGATACCCTTTTCAGCCGCGCGCTCTGCAATCAACTTGCCCACAGCCTTCGCTGCTTCGACGTTGCCGCCTGCGGTGCGTTCCGTACCCTTCGGGCTCATCGTCGAGGCAGAGGCAATTGTCACACCGCCCGCATCGTCGATCAGCTGCGTATAGATGTGGTTGAGCGAGCGATAAACATTGAGGCGTGGACGCTCGGCAGTGCCGGACATCTTGGCACGGATACGCGAGTGCACCGTCTGACGAATATTGTTGCGTTGGCGAAGATTGATCATGTGAGGACTTCCTTCCTAAAGGCGTCGCCATAGTCTGACGACGTTCGGGTAAATGCTTTGAGGGTTCAGGGAGCAGCAATCAATGACCGCTGCTCCCTGCCCGTTTCTTCCTTGGCGCTCGACTAGACGGCTACCGCTCGTCTGGCTGCCACGCCCTATACGTTACTTGGCGCCCGTCTTTCCGACCTTCTTCTTGAGCTTCTCGTCGGAGTAGCGAACGCCCTTGTTCTTGTACGGATCAGGCTTGCGCAGCGAACGCATATCAGCTGCAACCTGACCAACTTTCTGGCGATCGATGCCCGAGACCGTAACATGCGTCTGCTTCGGATCGATCGTGACCTCGATACCACTGGGAAGCGGGAACTCGATCGGGTGAGAGTAGCCGAGCGTAAACACAACCATGTCCTTGCCCTTCAACTCAACGCGGTAACCGATACCCACTACGTCGAGATCCTTCTTCCAGCCATTCGTCACGCCTTCAACCGCATTGAAGACCAACGCGCGAGCCAGGCCGTGCACTGCGGCATGCGCCTGATCCGGACGCTCCACGGTGAGGACCCCGTCTTTCTCCGACAGCGTGATGCCTGCAGGAAGCAGAGCATCTACCTTGCCCTTGGGGCCTTCTACGACGACGATATTGCTGTGAACGGTGTACTTCACACCCTTGGGCAGCGTGATGGGCTTCTTGCCGATACGTGACATAACTTCAAATCCTCTATGGCTTGCGAGTCTCTCACATCCTGTGAGTTCCACTGCAGCCCGCGGCTCTCGCCGCCCTACATAACTCTCAACTGTCTAGCCTCTACTGCCTGGAGTTACCAGACTTCGCAGAGGATTTCGCCGCCAACGCCTTCGCGGCGCGCCTGACGACCCGTCATCACACCCTTCGGCGTGGTCATGATCGAGATGCCGAGGCCACCCTGCACGCGCTTGATCTCATCCTTGCCGATATACACACGGCAGCCAGGACGCGAGATGCGCTTCAGGTCGCGGATCACAGCTTCGTTGTTCGGGCCGTACTTCAAATACACGCGCAAAACCTTTTGGCCATCCTCTTCAGCGGCCTTGTAGTTCGCAATGTAGCCCTCCTCTTTGAGGATGCGGGCAATCTCGGTCTTCAGCTTGGAGGCCGGCGCATCGAGCTTCTGGTGGCGCGAGCGATGGGCGTTGCGAATGCGTGTAAGAAAATCTGCAACTGGATCGGTGAGGTTCATCGTTTTCCTTTCATCCCCCGTTCGCTCCGAGCCGTTCGGCTAGAAGAACCTGCGGGAATGTCTGTGGCGGTTCGCTTCATCAGCGTGTCGCGCCGTTCTTGTTTGTCCGGAAGAGGAGTGGAGCTCTCGCTCCCCGACCTCTCCGTGTTCTAGAACCGGATTTTCGCCCGGCCCATCCACTACCAGCTGGACTTGACGACACCCGGAATCTCGCCCTTCAGGGCGAGGCTACGGAAGCACAGACGGCAGACGCCAAACTTGCGCAGAAACGCGCGCGGGCGGCCGCAGAGCTGGCAGCGGTTGTGCTGGCGTGATTTGAACTTCGGCTTGCGTGCGTCTTTGACGCGCTTTGCTGTGGTTGCCATGTGTTCTTTTCTCGATTCTACTTTCTGTTCTGATCGTGCCTACATCCGAGCCACAATCTAATGCCTAATCGCTGCTCTTATGCTCCCTGGCGGAACGGCATGCCAAAGCTCTTCAGTAACTCGCGTGCTCCGTTGTCATCCTTCGACGTAGTGACGATGGTGACATTCATTCCCTTGAGCTTGTCTACCTTCGCGTAATCGATCTCCGGGAAGATCAACTGGTCGCGCAGGCCGAGCGTGTAGTTTCCACGTCCATCGAAACTCTTCGAACTGACGCCGCGGAAGTCGCGCACACGAGGCAACGCGATCGCGATCAAACGATCTAAAAACTCGTACATGACATCGCCGCGCAGTGTGACCATCGCGCCGATGGGCATGCCTTCACGCAGCTTGAACGCCGCGATCGACTTCTTCGCCTTGGTGATCACCGGCTTCTGTCCGGCAATCGAGCCCAGGTCAGCGAGCAGAGGATCCATGATCTTGACGTTCTGCGTCGCTTCACCGAGACCCATGTTGATCACGATCTTATCCAGCCTTGGAACCGCCATGGCGTTATCCAGGCCGAGCTCCTTCTGGAGCGCCTGCTTGATCTCGCCGTGATACTTCTCTTTCAAACGTGCTGCCATGAGATTTCTTCTCTTTCTCCACGGCTCCGGAGTGGCTCGCGCCGTATACCGTTTCGTGGGGTGCTCAATCATTCAAAAATCTAAACAAGTTATTTCTTGAACTTCGTCTCAGTAATAACGCCGCCGTTGGTGCGGGCAATGCGTGTCTTCTTATCGCCTTCAACCTGGTACCCAACACGCGTTGGGTTGCCTTCGGAGTCGACCAGCATCACGTTCGAGATGTGGATCGGCGCCTCCTGCTCAAGGATGCCGCCCGCAATGTTCTTCTGCGGATTTGGTTTCAAATGCTTCTTGATCATGCCCGCACCCTCGACGAGCACACGCTGCTTGTCGACGATCACCCGAAGTACGCGGTGCGGCTTTGGACCTTTGCTCTTACCAGCAATCACGATCACCATGTCATTACGCTTGATCTTGATCTTTGACTTGCTGCCATTGGACGGCTTGAACTTGTTCGGCATCGTGACTCTTTTCCCTCGACGAACTCGCTCTCAAAAGAAGCGACGGAGTCGGAATCCGCAATGTTTGTCCGAGCCCCGGGCCTTTAGCCCGGGACCCTCACACTAAATCACTTCAGGCGCGAGCGAGACGATCTTCAGAAACTTCTTGTCGCGCAACTCGCGTGCCACTGGGCCAAATACGCGTGTGCCTACCGGCTCCATCGCATCATTGATCACAACAGCGGCGTTCTCGTCGAAGCGGATATAGGTGCCGTCGCGGCGGCGATATTCCTTATGCGTGCGGACGATGACAGCCTTGACGACCTTGCCCTTCTTGACGGTGCCATCCGGCGAAGCTTCCTTGACGGCAGCAGTGACAACGTCGCCGAGTCCGGCTTTCTTGCCGAGACCGCCGCCGAGCGGAAGGATGACCTGGAGCTTGCGGGCACCCGAATTATCGGCGACTGCAAGGATGGTGCGCATTTGAACTGCCATGGTGAATCTCCTGGTTCGGACTCTCGCCGGTTACTGGCTCGAGAGGTGAATCAAACTTGAGAGCTTGGCGGCGGGAAGCCGTTGCTATCTCAAGCCCGTAGCCAATTGTTTGCGGCTGCGAAAACTCGTGGATCAACTACTTTGTTGCGACCAGCTTTTCATCCGGCAGCGCCGAAAGTGACGACCTGCGAATAATCTCTTCCAAAGACCAGCGCTTCAGCTTCGACAGCGGCCGCGTCTCGCGGATGCGAACCATATCGCCAACGCGTGCGGAGTTCTGCTCGTCGTGTGCATAGAACTTCTTGTTGGACTTCAGCACCCGCTTGTACTTGGGGTGAGCCTTGCGCATCTCGATCTCGACAACGATCGTCTTCTCCATCTTCGTGGAGACGACCAGGCCAACCTTCTCGGTACGGCGGGGCGCTGCGGTCGCAGTAGCCGGGGTGCTGACAACAGTAGTATCGGCCATGATTATTCCTTCCCTGCAGTCGCTGCGAGCGAGCGAGCGGTCTCAATGTGGCGTTGGCGCACGATGGTCTTGATGCGTGCGATGTCGAGCTTGAGGGACTTGATCTTGCCAATGCCCTCCTGCTTGCCCAGGCTCTTGGCGAAGCGAATGCGGAAGAGCTGCTCAGAGGCCTTCACCTCTTCAAGCTTCAACTCCTCATCGCTAAAATTGCGGATCTTGTCGATTTCCATGATGACTTCTTTCTCGCCTGAACGGCTTTACTTAACGGCCACTTCGACCTTGAGGCCGGGGCGGACAACGAACGTGGTTTTGAGCGGAAGCTTGTGAGCCGCCAGACGCATAGCCTCTTTGGCCAGCTCGACGGGAACGCCTTCCATCTCAAACAAAATCTTTCCGGGACGAACAACTGCGACCCAGTGATCCGGAGCGCCTTTGCCCTTACCCATACGGGTTTCGGCGGGCTTCTTCGTGATCGGCTTATCCGGGAACAAACGCAGCCACACCTTGCCACCGCGCTTGATGAACCGCGTCATCGCGATACGGGAAGCCTCAATCTGGCGGTCGGTGATATAGCCGCACTCCAGAACCTTGAGACCGTAATCGCCGAATGAAATGTCGGAGCCGCGCCACGCTTTGCCGCACATGCGACCGCGCTGCTGCTTGCGATACTTAACCTTCTTGGGTAAAAGCATGAGGAATTTCCTTTGAACGAACTACTGAAGAACTGCTGATGCTGACCGGGGTCTCTGCCACAGTAGCCAGAAATACAGCTGAGGGCAGACTCGAGGACAACCTGATAAGTTTAGCAAAGATTGGCGTTCATGCCAAGAAGCGGTGTTCCGGGAAAAAGAACCAGCGGCGCATTCGCCTCTCAGTCCCTCCTCCCGGAGCCCTAATCTCTGCCTTTAGAACGCGCCGGTGGTGATAGCTGCCGGCTCGCGACGCTTCTTCTGCTCGTAGATGTCGCCACGATAAACCCAGGTCTTCACACCGATAATGCCATACGTGGTATGCGCCTCTGAGAAGCCGTAGTCGATGTCCGCACGCAGAGTGTGCAGAGGCAAACGTCCCTGCAGATACCACTCCGAGCGAGCGATCTCGTTGCCGTTCAGGCGGCCTGATACGCGGACCTTGATGCCCTTGCAGCCAAACCGCAGTGCCGAGTCAACCGACTTGCGCATCGCGCGGCGGAAGCTGACGCGCTTCTCCAGCTGCAGAGCGATGTTCTCGCTTACCAGTTGGGCGTCGAGCTCCGGCTTATTCACCTCGAGGATGTCGATGAACACCTCGCGGCTGGTGCGCTTCTGGATGTCGGCCTTCAGCTTGTCGATCTCCGCGCCCTTGCGGCCGATGATGATGCCCGGGCGCTCCACTTCAACTGAGCTGACGCCGGCGGCCTTCAGCTTCTCGCGAAGCTCAGCCTTCAACTTGACGTCCTCGACCAGCAGCTTGTCGTAGCCGCGCTCAATAAACCAGCGCGACTTCCAGGGCTTGTTGATGCCGAGGCGGAATCCGTACGGATGGACTTTCTGTCCCATAGCTTCCCTATTCCTGAACCATAGCCGGTTGAGCCGGCGCGGTTGATGTTGCAAAGTACTCGATGTTGCGAACTGCCTGTTACAAAATTCGTTTTGATACCGGACCCAATTACTTGGCTGCGGCAACCTTCTTCTTTGCCGGCGCCTTCTTGGCAGTAGCCTTCTTCGCCGCTGCCTTCTTCGCTGCGGGCTTGCCCGCGGTCTTTTTCACCGGCTCCGGCGTCGCTGCAACTTCAACAGCAGCAGACTTCTTCTCTGCAACCGTGATGATGATGTGCGCGATGCGGCGCTGGTAGCGGAACGCCCGTCCCATGGGTGCAGGGCGGATGCGCTTCATGCGAGGGCCCTCGTTCGCGACAGCAGTCTTGACATAGAGGTTGTCGACGTCCACGTCGAGGCCCCTCTCGTCGGAGAGATACTGCGCGTTCTGAATAGCCGAACGCAACACCTTCTCTACTACTGGAGCGATGCGCTTGTTGGTGAACGCGACCGTGTTGATCGCATTCTCGACGCGGAGGCCTTTGATCATGTCAAGAACGAGCTTGGCCTTCTGCGGGCTGCAGCGCTGGAACCTGGCCTCAGCGCGAAACTCGGGAGTCTTTGGAGCGATTGCTTTATGCATTACGATGTCCTTCGCGACGTACGAATCTTACGAATCCTAAAACGGAGTTACTTGGCCTTCGCCGTATCAGCAGACTTCGCCGAGTGACCCTTGAAGGTACGTGTGGCGGAGAACTCACCGAGCTTGTGGCCGACCATGTTCTCCGTGCAATACACCGGAATGAACTTGCGGCCGTTATGCACGGCGATCGTGTGACCGACCATATCCGGATGGATAGTAGAGCGGCGCGACCAGGTGCGGATGACCTTCTTATCGTTGGCGGTATTGAGCGCCTCGATCTTGATCATCAGGTGGGCGTCGATGAACGGGCCCTTCTTCGTTGAGCGTGACATAAATAACTCCGGTACTGCAGTGCTGAATACGACGAATCTCTCAGGTGCGAGACTTGGTGTTGCTTTTACTTCCCGATGAGCTACTAGCTTTTAGCTCTCATGCTCTTAGCTAGAAGCCGCTTTACTTACCCTTATTCCTGCGCGTCACGATAAACACATCCGTGCGCTTGTTGTTGCGAGTCTTGTAGCCACGAGTCGGCTGGCCCCACGGCGTCACTGGGTGACGTCCGCCCGAGGTCTTACCTTCACCACCACCGTGCGGGTGGTCGACCGGGTTCATCGAAACGCCGCGGTTCGCCGGGCGAATGCCCTTCCACCGATTGCGTCCCGCCTTGCCGATCGTGACATTCTCGTGGTCGGTGTTGCCGACCTGGCCGATGGTCGCCATGCACTCGACGAGTACCTTGCGAGTCTCGCCAGAAGGCATCTTCAGGAGAGCGTAATCGCCTTCCTTCGCGATCAGGTTCACCTGTGCGCCAGCCGAGCGAGCCATCTGTGCGCCGTTGCCCGGACGAAGCTCGATGTTATGCACAATCGTTCCGGTGGGGATGTACTTGAGTGGCAAAGCGTTCCCAATGAGGATATCCGCCTCGGGACCGCTCATGATCTTCTGCCCCACCTTCAACCCAACCGGCTGAATGATGTAGCGCTTCTCGCCGTCCGCATAATGCACCAGGGCAATGCGCGAGCTGCGATTCGGATCGTATTCAATGGTCGCGACGGTTCCGGCAATGCCGAACTTGTCGCGCTTGAAGTCGATGAGGCGCAACTTCTGTTTGTGGCCGCCACCCTGGTGACGGATGACCAGCTTGCCCATATTGTTGCGGCCGCCAGTGCGTGGCTTCACCGTCAGCAAAGGCTTGTAGGGCTTATCGGTTGTGATGTCGTCGTTGACCAGCTTCGTCTGGAAACGAAGGGTCGGAGTAATCGGACGGAATGATTTAATCGGCATAGTGCTAATCCTTTGCCGCGCTATCTCTAACTGCAAACTTCAGCGCGATACATGCTGCTCGTTCAACTGCTACGTCTCTGGCCCCTGAATCCTGGGCACTGGAACCTGCTCTTAGATCTCTGCTGCAAAGTCAGGAACCTTCTCGCCGGCCTTCAGGCGGACATACGCCTTCTTCCAGTCAGGGAGGTAACCCGCAAACTTGCCGCGCTTGCGCTCTTTACCCACAACGCTTGCGGTGCGAATGCTCGCCACCTTCACATTGAAGAGAGTCTCAACAGCCTGCTTGACTTCGGTCTTCGTGGCATTGGCAGCCACCTCAAAAACCAGCGACCCTTCGACCTCACGTGTGGTCAAGGCCTTCTCGGTGATCAGTGGGCGGCGAATAACGTTATATACGGTAGGCATTATGCAGCCTCCTTCTCGGCATCGTTCTTGGCGTGTTGCCGCTTGGAAACAGATTTCTTGAGCGTCTCCGTCAGTGTCTCGAACGCAACCTTCGAGAAGATGGCATTCTCATACTTCAGCAGATCGTACGGATGAACCTCAGACGAGAGCACCAGCTCCACGCCCTGCAGATTCCGCGATCCCAGATAAAGCTTCTCATTCAAATTCTGCGAGCTCTCGACCAGCAAAGCCGTCTTCTTCGCATCCAGCTTGTTCAGCGCAGCGCGATACACCTTGGTCTTCGCCTCGGCGACATCGAAGTTCTCAACGATCGTCAGCTTGCCGTCGTTGATCTTCGAAGCGATCGCCGAGCGCAAAGCACCCATCAGCTTCTTGCGAGGGAACTGATACTCGTAGCTGCGAGGCTGAGGTCCATGGACCGTACCGCCGCCGCGCCAGAGTGGAGTGCGGATCGAGCCAACGCGTGCGCGGCCCGTACCCTTCTGCTTCCATAACTTTTTGCCCGCGCCCGATACAGCCTTGCGGTTCTTCGTCGCGTGTGTACCCTGGCGCAGCGAAGCACGATAGTGCTTGACCGCCTCCCAGAGCAACGACTCGTTGACCTCTCCTGCGAAAATCTCGTCGAGTTCAAACGTCCCGACTTCCTTCCCGCTGAGATCGACTACTTTGATATTTGCCATCGTCTTCTCTCTTCTCGCCCGCGATCGTTGCCGCGCGCCCATCTCTTGTTCGTCTGCGTTCTCGGTCTATTCCCCGCGCAGAAGTTGCTACTCAATCTCACTCGCGTCCAGCGAACCGCGCAGAAGGCGCGTCCCGCCGTCCGCGCAGGACTACTTCTTCTTGGGAGAGGCCTTCTTCGAAGCCTTCAACGGATCCAGCGTGGTGCTGCCGGCGAATCCGCGACGCTCTCTCGGTGGTGCCTTTGCCTTCGAAACCAACACGTAACCGTCACGTGCTCCCGGGACCGCACCCTCAACCAACAAAAGGTTGTCTTCGACATCAATGCCGCGGATGCGAAGATTGCGGACCGTAATCTGCCCAGTGCCCATGTGACCCGGCATACGCTGACCAGGGAAGACGCGCGATGGGAACGAAGATGCTCCGATCGAGCCCTGCACCTGGAACATATGTCCGTGCGACTTGGGTCCGCCGCCGAAACCATGGCGACGAATGACGCCGGCAAATCCGCGACCCTTGGAGTTACCGATGACATCCACGAAGCGCGTCTCGTTGAAGATCTCTACCGTGATGCGATCGCCAGCCTTAGCCGACTGGTCCGCATCAGCACCGGTCACCGACTCCAGTTGAACCTCGCGAATCTCGCGGACCGGAGGTACATTCGACTTCGCAAAGTGACCGGTCATCGCCTTGTTCACCTTCGACGCCTTTACAAACTCAACCAGGCCAATCTGTGCGGCATCATAGCCGTCCTTCGCCTGCGTCTTGAGCTGCGTGATCACGCATGGGCCGACCTTGAGAACCGTGACGGGATGGATATCGCCGCGGTCATCAAACAACTGTGTCATGCCGATCTTTTTACCGAGAATTCCTGTGACGCTCATGCTTTCCTCTTCCTCATCATGCGTGGCGTTGAGCGCCCGCACTGTAGGTACTGCTTTGTTTCAAACTTGCGACCGTTACTTGGTGACGGTCTTAATTTCTACGTCGACACCCGCCGGCAGATCTAGTTTCATCAGCGCATCAACCGTCTGCTGCGTCGGCTCAAGAATGTCGATCAGGCGCTTGTGCGTCCGAATCTCAAAGGCCTCGCGCGACTTCTTGTCGACGTGGGGCGAGCGCAGAACGCAATACTTGTTCTTCATCGTCGGGAGCGGAATCGGTCCCGCAACCTGTGCGCCGGTGCGCTTGGCGGTCTCGACAATCTCACTGGTGGAAACGTCAAGGACGCGATAGTCGTATGCCTTGAGACGAATGCGGATGCGTTGCTGTGCCATGTTGAATCTCTATACTTTCTAGTGCTCTTGTCGAAGAGCCCTTACTCAAAGATCGTTTGGAGTGGCTGCCGGCCGTCATACCTCTCGGCGTACCGGCAGCCCTCGTTAGTCTTGTCGAGATCGCCTACTTGATGATCTCGGAGATCGTACCGGCGCCCACAGTGCGACCGCCTTCACGAATCGCAAACCGCAAGCCCTTCTCCATCGCAACCGGCGTATGCAGCGTGATCTCGAGCGCGATGTTATCGCCCGGCATCACCATCTCCGTACCCTCCGGCAGCTTGGCCGAACCCGTCACGTCCGTGGTCCGGAAGTAAAACTGGGGACGATAGCCGTTGAAG
>DATCDL010000434.1:0-16852 GCA_036510715.1 Acidobacteriaceae bacterium | reverse complement strand
CATCTGCTGCAGAAGAAACTGGATGTCGCCAAGGCGCAACTCGATCAGGTGCATGTGAAGGTCGTCGCCGCGAGGCAGGAGAAACTCTCCAACGAGCAGCGGATGCGGCAGCCTGCGAACGCGGAAGTGCTGGCACGCGCGCACTTCCTGAATACGCTGTTTCTAACCAAGAGTTTTTCATGGACAGCGGTGATGATGGACCTCGAGAGAGTGCTTCCCATCGGAGTGCAGGTGACCTCCATCGAGCCGCAGATTTCGACCGATGGGAACGTCCTCATCCGGCTGCACGTGTCAGGGGAACGTGATCGAGCAGTCCAGTTGGTGCGCAACCTCGAGCGTTCCAGGAGGTTCCGTTCACCTCGACTGACGGGCGAGGCTGCACAGGCGAAGGAAGCTGGAACCCAGGGCAATTTCAGCGCTGCCAACCCGAACAGCCTGGCGCCTCCGGGAGTTGAGTTTGAGATTCTCGCCGACTACAACCCGCTGCCCGAAGGCGAGCTCTATTCATCGGAGAAGTCCGCAAAGTCGCAAACCTCCGCGAACAAATCGAAGTCCCCAAGCAGCAAATCTCGAAGCAGCAAGCCTCGAAGCAGCAAGAACAGTGTTCTGCGGAAGCCTGATCCGGGCACGCGCCTGACTCCGGCAAACGGGGGTGCACGATGAGTACGAGTACACTTGTGCCGCCACCAAACAGTTCTTCGCTGGAGCGCCGCGTGCCGCGCCTGACCGCACGTGCGCGCGCCCTGATGACGACGATGAATCTGCACTTCGCAGGTGTCGCGGTGCTGATCCTGCTCGACCTCTACCTGATCGTGCACCTCATCTTTGTGTGGCAGGGGCTCAGCTCCAACAATGCTGCTGCGCTCGACGATCAGCACGTGCAATTGATCGCCGCACAGTTGGCCGCGAAGCCCTTGCGTGGCCTGGATAAAAAGCTGGTCGCCTCCACCGAAGATGCGGACGCGTTCTACCAGCAGCGTCTGCCCTACGCTGCCTCACAGGTTGCTGCGGAGGTTGGAGCGTTGGCGCACCGCGAGGGAGTTCGCTGGACCCGCGCGCAGTACGCCTACACCCCGGTCCTCTCGGGTAAGGATGCGCTGACCCAGGTAAGCATGGACGCCAGCGTGTCCGGCGACTACCGTCCGATTGTGCAGTTCATCAACGCCGTGGAGCGCGACAAGGTCTTCTTCGTGATCAACGGGATCAACCTCACCGGCCAGCAGACAGGGCAGGTCAACCTGCGCATCCACCTGACCACGTATCTCCGCCCGCCGAATCCCGATGAACTGACAGCGCAAGTCCCGATGCCGGGTCCATCCGATGCCGATGGCACGAGCGGCGAGACGGGAGGGAAGCCATGAGCGCCGCTCCAGCGCAGGATAAAAAGAAGGTCATCGTGGTCTCCATCTTCGGCGTATTGTTGCTGCTGTTTTTGGTATTCGCCTACAACGCATTCTTTGGCGGATCGACCAACCCTGCAGCCGTGGCCGCGCCCGCTCCGGCCAGCCGTCCGGTGCCCACAAGATCCAGCACCTCGACCACAACAGGAACTTCCGATCGCAACTTGAACGCTGCGAGGAGCGGCATGGGACTTGTTGCGGGGGTTGCCGCAACCAAGATGGCGAGTACCTCATCGAGCCTCGATCCAACCCTCGATGAGTCCGCGATGCTGCGCACCGAAAGCCTCGTCTACTCGGGTACGGGCCGCAATATTTTTTCGACGACCTACACTGCACCGATAGCGATCCCGAAGAATGTTCCGAAGGCGCGGCCTAACGCAGTGCAGGCAGCGCTGCCAACACTGCCCCTCGGTCCGCCCCCGCCCCCGCCGATCAACCTCAAGTTCTTTGGCACCGCGCTCCGTGCAAATGGAGTGCGCCAGGCGTTCCTTCTCAACGGCGAGGATGTGTATCTGGCCGGAGTCGGGGACATCGTTGCGCGGAAGTACAAGATCCTCAGTATTGGCACGGCCAGTATCCAGGTCGAAGATCTGCAGAGCAACAATATACAGTCCTTGCCGCTACTGGTGAATTAGAGCCGCAATTCAGCCGTGTAACGCTGCGTGCCTACGATCCGTCCAACCTTAATGAACTCGCTTACCCAACTCGATCGCAATCAGCCTGACAGCAGCAGCGCCGGCGCCCATGACGGCGAGGCGGGCTTCATGCTTCTGGCTGTCATCGTGATGGTAGCGCTGCTGTTGATTGCGCTGTCGGTGGCAGCGCCCGTGGTCGCGCGCCAACTGCGCCGCGACAAAGAAGTCGAGAGCCAACATCGCATGGAAGAATATGTTCGCGCGATTCAGCTCTATCAGCGCAAGTTTCCAGGGCGGTATCCACAGTCCATCAAGGTCCTCGAAAATTCCAACAACATCCGCTTTCTGCGTCACCAATATATTGACCCGCTGACGGGTAAGGCCGATTACAGGTTGATTCATCAGGGCGAGCAGAAGACGAAGATCCATGTCTTCTTCGGGCAGGAGTTGGGCGGCCTGGCGGCGAGCCTTGGCTCCGCGGCGGGCATGGCCTCGGCCGGTGGTATGGGGACGCCCATGGGCGGTGCCAGCTCGACGGCAACGATTGGCGCGACCTCGGCGCTGGCCAGCGGATTCAGCGGTGCGAATATTACGACCACAGCCCCGGGCACCACCGGCGCAACGGGCTCGACGGGTGCAACTGGCTCGACGGGATCCACGGGCGCGTTCGGGGGCCTCGGCGACGGCACGGGCGGCGTCATCGTCGGTGTCGGCACCGCGAAGTCCGGCACCTCGATTACCGAGCCCAATGCACAGAGCACCTATGAGACGTGGGAGTTCTGGTATGACCCGCGTATAGAAATGCTGAAGCAGTCCGTGAGTTTGACCGGTGGAGGAATGAGTTCGCAATCGGCCACCAGCTTTGGTCAGAATGGAGTGACAGGTCAACCGAACTCGGGCGCGGCGGGTGCCAGCAGCCCCTTCGGTTCCTTCGGTACAACCACCGGAGCACCGGGCACAACGGGAACGACCGGAACGACCGGATCAACCAACCCGAACTCTTCGACGCCGAATCCCTTTTAGCGCGTCAGGCATGACCAGGGCGTTAGTGTTTGATGGCCCACATCGCCCAGCTCGCAACAATCACCGCTCCAACGAAGAGCGCAAAGCAGAACGCGCCGAACCGCACCATCATTTTGGGGTCGGAGCGCTGCGTGATGCCGAAGACGACCGACGTAAACAAAGCGAACAGCAGCATGGCGGAGAAGTGAGTCAGCATTAGAGCGAGGCCTTTCTGCCATTGGCCAGAGAGTGAGCATCGATCGCGGCAACCACATTCAGCAGCCCTCCAACGACCAGAAACTTCGTGCCGTAGTCGGCGAGCGCATTGACCACAGAGCTCGCGCCCAGGTTGAACACGCGTGCGATGACGTATAGCAGGCCCGAGCCGAGCTGCCCGAGAAAGCCAAGAATGTCCAGCATGTCGCCCGTGTTCGGAGTGTAGATCTTGCCGGCCAGGCCAAGCCCGATCAGGTACATCCCGAGCACCGACACAAACAGCAGCAGCGCTCGCACCCACTTGCCTAGCAGCAGGTGGCCTGCGCCGGGAACCAGCCAGCCAACCAGGAGAACGAGGGCCGGAAACATCGAATTCTCACCGGGAATATGTTGTGCGATCGGTTGTTGCTGTGTCGGGCTTGCCATCGTTGTCGATTCTACCAGCGCCCGCCGCAGCCTAGCTCTCAAATCCGCAGCAACTCGCGCTGCGATGGCCCGCTGACCACCGCCGAACCCGGTCGCGTGATCATATTTACCTCGCTCCGCACCCCGAATTCACCGGGAAAATAAATCCCTGGCTCGACCGAAAAGCAGGTGTTCGGCAGCAGCAGCCGCTCGTCATGGGTTTCGAGATTATCGAGGTGGGCTCCGTTACCATGCAGGTTGATTTCAATGTTGTGGCCCGTGCGATGAGTGAACCACTCGCCAAAGCCGGCGGAGCGAATGACGTTGCGCGCGGCGTCATCCGCCTCCCAGCCCGCGATCGCGCGACCCTCGGCATAGGCGCGCTGCACGACCTCGATCGCGGCATCGCGGGCATCGCGTACGGTGTTGAAGATCAGTTGCTCGCGGGCCGTCGGTTCGCGCCCAACGACGCCAGTCCACGTGATGTCGTACCAGATCGCGGTCGGGTCGGGCAGCTTCGGATTACCCGGCACCGCAAGCTTCGCCCAGATGTCGATCAGCACGAAATCGCCGTTGCGGATAGGGCTGGCCGTCTCTCGCGTTGGGTCATAGTGCGAGTCGGCGGAGTTGGGGCCCACGCTGCAGTTAGGGCCATGATCGGTCCACAGGCCCGCCTTCTGGATCTCCGCATTGAGGAATTCGACGACGTCGAACTCCGTAATCGCCGAGCCGCCGCGTACGCTATCCCCGATAAACCGCCAGCCCGCAGCGAGTACCGCATCCAGTCTCCGCTGTGCTTCGAAGTGGGTGCCGATCTGCTGCTCGGTGAGCACGGCCTCGAAGAGGCTGACGAGGTCCGCCGAACTCACCACATTCTTGCCCATCGAGCGGACCAGTTCGACCGTGCCGGCATCGACCATCGCGACATACATGATGGCGTTGCGAGGCGAGTATTGCATCGCAATTGTGGTAGCGTCGTCCAGCAGGGCTTCGAGCTTCTGCTCCAACTCCTGCCACGACGAATACTCGTCGCGCGTACCGGGCAGCGAGTCCAGTTTGCCCGACTCGATCCGGTGCACCAGCTTGCGCGGCTCGCCCTCTGCGGGCACAAAGTAGTACCACCGCCGGGACACAAAACTGTTCTCGTCGAGGCCGAGAATCCGGTAGGCGATCGGGTCGCGATGGTGGTGGTCGTAGAAAAGCCAGCCGTCGAGGTGCTGGTCACGAAGCGCGGCTTGAAGTGCGTGCAGATCCATGCGTATCATCTTAGCGTTCGCACGAGGTAACGTCCTGTGCGAATCCTGAGCGCTGCATTCCCTCGCAAGACTTGCTTCCAGCATCCAATCACGCAGTTGGTTTCGAGGAGGATTCCATGGCAGTTTCGTCTCGTTTCGCGTCGCAAAGTCGAGTCGTTTTGGCGGGCAGTGAAAAAAAGCCCTACGCCGGTGAATTACAGCCTGTGACGGCGACAGCAGTAGTTCCAGCCGTCAAACCCGCGGCCAGGATGAGGCGCATCACGGTGTCCGTCGTGCTCTCACCCAAAGCGAAATTGCTGATGAAGCGGGGTAAGCCGCAGGAGCGGCTGACGCGAGCAGCGTTTGCGAGTCGCTACGGGGCGGATCCAGCCTCGGTAAAACTGGTTCGAGCGTTTGCGAAGGAGTTCGGTTTGACCGCTGAGCCGCTCGGCAAGCCCGGTCCCTGCACCCTGCATTTGAGCGGCAGCGCTGCTGCGATGCAGAAGGCGTTTGGCTGCTCGCTCAAGCTGCATACAACGGCTTCCGGCACATATCGCGTCCGCGAGGGTGCGCTCTGCATACCCCAGGAGTTGGACGGCCACATTCTTGCCGTGCTGGGACTCGACAACCGCCCCCAAGCGAGGCCGCACTTTCGCGTTTCGAAGCCCCACGCGGTGAACACTTCGTACACGCCAGTGCAGGTAGGAGCGCTGTACGGATTTCCCGCGACCGCGACCGCGAGCGGCCAGACCATCGGAATCATTGAACTTGGAGGAGGGTATCGCTCTGCCGATCTAACCGCGTACTTCAAGACGCTCGGCCTTCCCGCGCCTGTAGTCACGGCGGTTTCCGTGGACGGCGGAAAGAACACGCCGGGGAACGCCAACGGTGCCGACGCCGAGGTGATGCTTGATATCGAGGTCTCCGCCGCGGTCGCTTCGGGAGCGAAGATCGCGGTGTACTTTGTGCCCAACACGGATCAGGGATTCTTCGACGCGGTCTCGACCGCTGTACACGATTCCGTGAACAAGCCGAGCGTGATCTCGATTAGCTGGGGTGGCCCGGAGTCCTCCTGGACTGCGCAGGCGATCACGGCCCTCGATGGAGCCTGCCAGGCCGCAGCTGCGCTCGGTGTCACGATCACCGTTGCCTGCGGAGACAATGGTTCAACCGACGGTGTGACCGGGGGAGGGAACAATGTCGATTTTCCAGCATCGTCTCCGCATGTCCTCGCGTGCGGCGGAACCACCCTGGTAGGGTCGGGTTCGACGATCACCAGTGAGGTCGTGTGGAACGAGCTCGCCATCGGCGAAGGGGCGACAGGCGGCGGCGTCAGCGCTGTCTTTCCGTTGCCAGTATGGCAACAGGGCGCAGGCGTCCCTCCCGCGCCGGCAGCAGGAGGTGGTCGAGGCGTTCCCGATGTCGCCGGAGATGCCGATCCTTCGACCGGCTATGTGATTCGAGTCGATTCGCAGACGATGACCATCGGCGGCACCAGCGCCGTTGCTCCACTCTGGGCAGGATTGATCGCACTTGCGAACCAGCAGAACGGAGCGGCGGCTGGATTCATCAATCCAACCATCTATGCCGCAGCGGCGAAGAAGGCGTTCCGCGACATTACTCAGGGAAATAACGGAGGCTTTTCTGCAGGGCCCGGATGGGACGCCTGCTCCGGCCAGGGCAGCCCGATTGGCAGCGCGGTGATAAACGCCCTGGGAGCAGCGCCGTCCAAGTCAGGCAAGAAACACAAGAAGCCCATAGCAAAGAAATAGCCGACCGGCAGAGCACCATGATGATTCCACCAGGCAGTTCGTGCGCCTCTGGCCATAAGCCGGACTCTGCGCCAAGCCTGCCTCCACAGCCGCAATCAACCCCGCGACCGTAGCCAGATCGTCGCCGCCAAAATACAGCACCCTGCTCAGAACCTCTCTGGACAACCAATAAACAAGGCAGCGATTCCAATCTGCATCGAGTATCAGCAGAGGCCCTCCGCGCCGATTTATGTCGTGTTGCCACGGTAATCCTCCCGCTTGACAGTCGTGCTTTTACGCTGCTACAAAATGATTCGTTGCACAATCGTTTGCGCACTGTGAGCAATCGTTTGTGCAAAAGCATCTAAAAATTAGATTCCTACAGCATTACTCATTTGGAGGCTCCATGCCGCACGCACGTTCATTCCCATCCAGTCCGAGGCCAACCGGGTTTAGAGTCTCAGCGCTCTCTGCCCTGGTTCTCTTCGCCGTCCTGTTCACGGCGAACTTCGCCCATGCCCAGTTCCGCACCTCCGTGCAGGGCGTCGTCACTGACCCAACGGGCGCGGTAATCCCGGGAGCAAGTCTCACCCTCAAGAACAATGCCACCAATAAGACAGACGTCCGGACCAGCGACGCAAGTGGCGTCTTCAACTTCAACGCCTTGCCGGCGGATTCCTTTACCCTGACGGTCGATCGCGCGGGCTTCGAGAAGAAAGTGCTCGCGGATCTGCAATTCATTCCGGAGCAGGCCAACTCTCTGACCGTGCAACTCGCGCTCGCCGGAACGACCCAGGAAGTCACCGTCAACGCTTCCACGACACCGGCTGTGGACACCGAAACCGCCAACATTGGCGGCACCATCAGCAGTAACGATATTCAACACCTGCCATCCTCCAATCGCGACGTCTTCACCTTGACGCAGTTGGCTCCGGGAGTGATCAGTGACGGTTCTCAGGGTTCCGGAGGAGGCACCTACAACTATCCCGGAAATCAGGGTCCCGGAGGTTCCGGCTCAGCCGGTGCACCGCCCACCGAGAACGGTCCGCAGGCCAACGCCAACGGTCAGCAGTACGGAACCAACGGCATTTCGATCGACGGTATCAGCACCGTCAGCGCGGTCTGGGGTGGAACGACCATCATCACGCCGACCGAAGATTCCATCTCCAACGTCCGCATCGTGACCAACGACTATGACGCCGAAAACGGCCGCTTCAGTGGCGCCCAGACGATGGTCACCTCCAAGAGCGGTACCAACCAGCTTCACGGCAGCGCCTTCATCGCTATCCATCGGCCCGGGCTCAACGCCTTCCAGCGCGGCACCGGCACCGGAAACCCTGTCAAGGATACGCAGCGCTTCAACCAGTACGGCGGAAGCATCGGCGGCCCCATCATCAAGAACCGCATCTTCGCCTTCTTTGCTTACGAGGCGACGCCCAACAGTTCCACCAACACCGGCTCCGGATGGTACGAGACGCCAGCATTTGACGCCCTTGCACCCACCGGCAGCATCGCTTCCAAGTACCTCACCTTTCCTGGCGGAGCTGTCAGCACCACCGGTATCATCACCAACAACGAGACCTGCACCACCATCGGTCTCGTCGAAGGCGTGACCTGCCGTACGATCGCCGGGCAGGGCCTCAACATTGGGTCGCCTCTAACCACACCGCTGGGGACGATGGATCCTACGGCTTCGGGCACCTCTAGCAATCCTGGTGTCGGAAACGGTCTTACCAACGTCGCCGACATCGCGGACTACGCCACAACCTCTCCCTTCAGTTCCTACTACCGCCAATACAACGGTCGGCTAGACGCGGATATCACCTCCAAAGACCACATCGCATTCGCCATCTACTGGGTGCCACAAGGCAACACCAGCTATAACGGCGGCTCTCGTGCCTACAACCTCTTCCACCACGATCAGATCAACGAAGCCCTGTCGGTCATCTACAACCGCACCTTCACGTCGACGTTCCTGAATGAGCTACGCGCCAACGCAGCCGGTTGGCGCTGGAATGAAATCACCTCCAATCCGCAATCACCCGTCGGTCTCCCCAGCGATCAGATCAACAACATTGGGTCCATCAGCGTCAATCAATTCGGTTCTTCCCTGGGCAGCATCCTCAACCAGTGGACCTACGGCTACAAGGACGTCGCGACTAAAGTTGCAGGGCGTCACACCATCAAGTTTGGTGGGGATTACACCAACCTCCGCTACCTCAGCGATCCCGTCGGTCGTCCCAACTACGGGTTCTACAACATCTGGGATTTTCTGAACGACGCTCCCTCGCGGGAGTCAGGCGGCTTCAACACCGTCACTGGACTTCCGGGAGGCACACGCCAGGATGAACGTGAGAATCTGTTCGGTGCGTTCGTTCAGGACGACTGGAGAATCCTGCCCAACTTAACCCTGCATGCAGGCGTCCGGTACTCGTACTTTGGTTCGTTGTCTGCCCAGCAGAATAATCTTCAGGTCGCACGCTTCGGATCTGGTTCGCAGGCGTACACCGGAATGAGCATCCGCGTAGGAGGCAGCCTCTGGAACCCGCAGAAGGGTAACTTCGGCCCGCAGTTCGGCTTGAACTGGAGTCCCGAAGCATTCCACGGAAACCTCACGGTTCGCGGTGGCTACGGTCTCAACTTCAACCAGGAAGAGATCGCCATCTCCGCGAATACCGGTAACAATCCTCCGGTCCAGGGCTACTACAACTTCCAATATGCGACGCCCACCGACCCGGGAAGCAACGGCGCTGACATCCTTTACGGCATTTCCAGCAGCCCAACCTCGCTCGGTGGCTTCGCTTCGAATCCGCACACCATCACCAGCTACAACACCGCCAACCTGCCAGTCGCAGGCAACGCCAACGTTGCCATCTTCGGGACGGGAACCGGCGCCCTGCCCACCGCCTACGTCAACCACTACTCGCTCGACACCGAGTATCAGATCGGCACGCAGCTTGTAGCTTCCGTCGGCTATCAGGGCAGCACCTCGCGGCATCTCATCAACCACGAGACGCCCAACGCTCCCGCAGTCGTCCAGGGCCTCGCACTCAATCCGTTGGTCACGGGTGGCGATTTCTGGACCAACACCGGCAGCGCCAATAACAACGCCCTCTTAATCGAACTCAAGCACCCGTTCATCCATCACTTCTCGGCCGACGCACAGTTTATGTGGGCCAAGAGCATGGACACCGACGGTTCAGGCCCCTACTCCGAGGATCCCTACTTCCCGGAGAACCCTGCCTACTCCTACGGTCGCTCCGACTACAACATCGGCAAATCCCTCAAGGTCTTCGGCCTCTGGCAGCCGGTAATCTTCCACGGTGAACACGGCTGGGCTGAAAAGGTCGTAGGAGGCTGGTCGGTCAGCGGCATCGTGAACATCCACACTGGCTTCCCGTGGTCTCCCAACTACGGTCTGCCGGCGTCTCTCTACTGCGACAATTGTGGCTATTACAACCTCCGTCCTCAATATCTCGGCGGCGGAAAGAATGACCACAGCAACGCAGCCTTCGAGGCGAACACAACCCAGGCGGCCTCCAACTTCCCCAACCCCGGCGGAGCCCAGGTTGGCGACAGCTACAGCAACCGCTACTTCAACGTTCCGGACTACACCGCTGCTATCACCGGACCCACCTTCCCCGGCGTCAGGAATGCTCTTCCTGGGCTCCCCGGAAGCGCTCGCAACTCTTTCACCGGTCCTGGCTACAGGGATGTCGACGCTTCGCTCAGCAAGGCGTTCGGTCTGCCCAGGTTGCCTGTTCTCGGACCAAATGCCAACCTGGAGATTCGTGCAGACGCCTTCAATCTGTTCAATCTTCTCAACCTCAACCCGCAGAGCGTTGCAAATAACGTAAACCTCGCAAACTTTGGACAGGACACAAGCGCGATTGGTTCACGCACCATTGATTTCCAAGCCCGATTCTCCTTCTAATTAATCGCACCACCAACAGCAAAGGGCGCGCTCAATGCGCGCCCTTTGCCATTTCCGTCTACACTCGCAACAAGCCTCCGCACTGAGCCTTCTATGTCTGAAGAACACAAGATCACCGCTGTCAAAAGCATGAAGTCAGGCCGCAGCCTGAAAGAGCTCGCCCTGCACCTCGGTCTCTCCCCGACCACTGTCTCGCGGGTCATCAACAGCTCGGGAGACACCCACCGCATCTCCGCTGCAACGCAGAAGCGTGTGCTCGCCGCCGCTGCCGAAATGAACTACAGGGCCAGCCCGCTCGCCCGCGGCCTGCGCAGCCGCCGCTCCCAGACCATCGGCGTCATGGTGCCCGAGATCAGCGGCGGCTATTCCGCCTCTGTCCTGAGCGGCATCGAAGACGTGCTTCTCCTCAGCGGATTTTTCTACTTCGTCGTCAGCCATCATCACCGCGCCGAGTTGCTCCGCGATTACCCGGCCCTCCTGCTCTCGCGAGCCGTTGAGGGCATCATCGCAGTCGACTCCGCTCTCGATGTCGAGCTGCCGGTGCCCATCGTCGCGGTCTCCGGTCATCTCCGCATTCCGTCCATCCTCAACATCGAGCTCGACCACACCCTCGCCGCGCGCTATGCGCTCGAGCATCTGCACGGCCTCGGTCATCGCCGCATCGCGTTCATCCAGGGCCAGAGCTTCAGCTCCGACACGCACGTTCGCTGGCAGTCCATCGTCAAGGTCGCCGCCGAACTCGGTATCGTCATCAATCCCAATCTCATCGTTGCTCTCGAGGGCGACGATCCCACGCTCGAGCCTGGCCGCGTCGCCACTCACAAACTGCTCGCCACCGGCATTTCTTTCACCGCCATCTTCGCCTTCAACGATCTCTCCGCCATGGGTGCCATCGTCGCTCTGCGCGAAGCCGGCCTCGATGTTCCCGCCCAGGTCTCCGTCGTCGGCTTCGACGACGTCATGGGTGCCTCGACCAACAATCCTCCGCTCACCACCGTTCGTCAGCCGCTGCAGGAGATGGGACGCGCCGCCGCAACTGCCCTCCTCCAGCGCATCCGCGATCAGCGTGCCGATCACTCCCCGCTTCAGGCGACCAACGCCATCCTTGTGCTTCCCACCTTCGTCGAGCGCAAATCTACCGCTCCACCGCCCTCGTAGCCCTGATACTGCCATGCCCATCGCCTCCCTCACTCTCGAGCTAGCCATCGAGCACGCACAGTCCCTCAAGGACCGTCGCCAGGTCGTGCGCTCGCTCAAAGATAAGTTGCGTCACAGCTTCAACATATCCATCGCCGAGCTCGATGACGCTCTGCTCTGGAACCGCGCCACCCTCGGTGTCGTTGCTATCTCCAGCTCCACCTCCTACCTCGGCGGCCAGCTCCGCGAAGTCGAGGCCGCCGCCCGTCGCCTTTCTGTCGGCCTCGGATGCGAGATCATCGACAGCTATATTGAGACCGATATCTCGCTCGGAGACTGACCGACCTCCTCTAACAGTGGTACCCTGAAGAGTCAGTTATGCCCGAACAACGAGCCAGAACCTATCACCGCGGTCGAGTCGTCAACACCTTCGCAGAAGAGATCACCGCAATGCTTGAAGGCGAACTCTCCGACCCACGCATTGCTCCGTGTCACGTGACGGAGGTCGTCCTTGCGCCCGGAGGAAAGAGTTGCCGGGTCTTCATCGCCGTCACCGGAACGCCGAAGGAAGAAGATGAAACCCTTACTGGCCTGATGGCAGCGAGAGGCTTCATCCGCACCGAGATCCGGTATCGAATGAATGTGCGCCATGTCCCCGAGATCACCTTCGCCATCGATCGTTCCGAGAAGATCAACTCCCGCATGGATGAGCTTCTGGGACGCATGGAGAAGCGCAAGAGTAAACTTGCCGATAAGGTAGCCAAGGACAGCGTCGTGCGCTCGGAGCCACCACGCTAGCCCTGGCTCGAAACCCCTTCCCATGAACAATCAGGCCTCCATTTCCGCACTGCTTGATCTCCTTCGCGAGTGCAATAGCTTTGTCATCACCTCGCACGTTCGTCCCGACGGCGATGCCATCGGTTCCTCACTCGGCCTCATGCATCTCCTCGAAGCCATGGGCAAGCAGGCCACCGTCGTCTTCACCGACACCATCCCTCCCAACTTCCACTTCCTTCCCGGCGTCGAACGCATCTCCAGCAAGCTCCCTGCGTCCGATGCAGTCATCTTTCTCGAGTGCGACTCGGTCGAACGCAGCAGTATTGATCGCGTTGAATTTGAGGCTGCGCAGCCAATATTGACCATCAACATCGACCACCATCGCAGCGGCCGCAACTTTGCTCAGTTCAACTGGATCGATCCCGATGCCGCCGCCGTCGGAGCTCTCGTCTACGATCTCGCGGTCGCTTCCGGAGCTCCGGTCTCGTCTGCGATGGCCGACTGTCTCTATACCGCGATCCTCACCGATACCGGCTCGTTCAACTACCCCAGCACCACCGCCTCAACCTTCGCCATGGCGGAGCACCTCGTTCGCAGCGGAACCAACCCCAATCTGATTGCGCGGGCCATCTATTTTTGTAATCCCCTCAGCAAAGTCCGGCTCCTCGGTATCGCCATCGCCAATCTTCAAATTGAAGGCGCGGTCTGCTGGAGCCACGTCACCCTTGCAGAGATCGACCGCGTTGGAGCCAGCGTTGAAGACTGCGAAGGTGTTGCAAATCATCTCATCGGCATTGCTGGAATTGAAGGGGCTGCCTTCCTCCGCGAGCTCCCCGGCCGATCCCAATTTCGTCTCAGCATGCGCAGTCGCGGCACGCTGAATGTCTCCAGAATTGCCGAGCACTTTGGCGGTGGCGGCCACCACAGTGCCAGCGGTTGCACCATGGAGGGCTCTCTCAAAGAGGTCACCGAGCGCATCGTCGATGAGCTCCGTGCTGCCTGTATCCAACTGCAGGAGGCCCGCCTCCGTGCTTCAACCCAACCCACGACTCTGTTAGCCTAAGTTTCGCCCCGTGAATCCGAACGAACCACTCGCAAGAAGTGGAGACGCGAAAGCCACCGTGCTCAAGCGATGTGCGAGGCGCAACAATTCGTGACATGAATTTGATGGATTCTCCCCAATCCGTGCAGCAGCCTGTGGAGTCAAACACCACCGCGCCATCGACCGCGCCCTTAGCCGCGCCCAGCGGAGCCCTGGCCTGGCTCCGGCGCCAACTCCGCACCCAACTCGGTTGCACCATCTCTGAGTTCACCGTCCTTCTCGTCTTCACCTGCTACTTCCTCTTCTACGGTCTGGTCCCCATCTTTGGTGGCGACCAGCTCGGTCTCGTCGGTGCCGATGAGCCGCGCTACGCCCAGATTGCCCGGGAGATGCTCGCGTCCCACAACGAGATCTGCCAACAGGTAGACGCGGACATCATTCCCCACAGTCTGCGCCTGAAAGACCTCCACGCCTCCTACACCTGCCTGATGGGCGGCACCGTTACTCCCATCCTCTACGGCAAGCCCTGGCTTGAAAAGCCGGCGCTCTACTACTGGCGTGCGATGGGCTACTACAGGGAACTCGGCGTCTTTGACTGGACCGCGCGCCTGGCCTCAGCCACAGGTGCGCTCGCCCTCATCATCCTCGCCTTCCTGCATCTCAAACGCTTCCGCCCCGGCGGCCATCTCGACGCCGCGCTCATCATGGTCTCCGCCATCGCCATGTTCGCCTTCTCCCGGGGAGCCTCCACGGACATGCAACTCGCCGCGCCTTTCTGTATTGGCATGCTCGGCTGGTATGCCTGGTATGAGACCGGCAAAAAATTCTGGCTCTTCGACCTCTACTTTTTCGGTGCCGCGGCCACCCTCGCCAAAGGTCCCGTAGCTCCGTTCCTTGCCCTGGCCATCATCTGCCTTTTTCTTGGCCTGCGCCGTGAGTGGTCGGCCCTGCGCCGCACCATCTGGATTCCCGGCATCCTCCTCTACCTTCTGATGGTTCTGCCCTGGTACGTCGCCGTCCAGCGCCGCAATCCCACCTTCTTCAACGAGTTCTTCTGGCAGCACAACCTCGAGCGTTATACGACCAACCTGTACCACCACCATCAGCCCTTCTACTACTACCTCGTGGTGCTCATCATCGGCCTGATGCCCTGGACAGCTCTCTCGTTCCGAGCGCTCGTCGACGGCCTCGCAACCTCCATCGCCGAATGGAAAGTCCGCCACAAGCCGCAGCGCTACGTCGGCCACGTGCGTGCCGGCGACGCCTTCCCCGAGTTCCTCGTCCTCTGGGCGCTCTTTCCCATCCTCTTCTTTTCGTTCTCCGGATCGAAGCTGCCCGGCTATATCCTTCCTTCGATCCCGCCTCTTGCCATCCTCACCGGCGACTACCTCTTCCGTATTCGCCGCGCCGGAATCTCCAACTGGCTGCTCTACACCCACGCCACGCTCACCGGTATTCTCACCTTTGTCCTGATCCTCAGTCCGCAGTACATGGTCTACCAGCGCGTGATCCCCGCCCTCCGGATCTTCGTCTGGGCGACAGTGATGGGCCTCGCTGCCGCGGCCCTGGTGGTCTTCGTAGCCCGCCGCTACGGCGTCCGCCACATTCGCTTGATCACCATGGTCCCGATGGTTTTCCTGCTCTACTTCCTGCTCGGCGGGAACGGCCACCTGCTCGATCTCAACTACTCGTCGCGGCCTCTCGCCCGCGACATTCAGAAGGCCGATCCCACGGCCAAAGTAGTCGCAGAGTTCGACCTGCGCCGCGACCTCGTCTACGGCCTGGCGTTCTATCGCAACCAGCAGATCGTAAGCTATACCACTAACGGCGTTCCGGACGGAGCGCACCTGCTTGTGTTTCCCACTCGCGAAGAGCTACAAGTACAGCAGTATCTCAAGGGCCGATTCACCCAGCCGCTCCTGCTCTATCAAGCGCGGGGCCTGTCGGTGTATAAGGTTTATCCTCGAAGCTAAGGTCGGGTCGCCCGGTTGAGTCATTCCCCGCAACTCGAAATCCTGGACCTGCGCCACTTCTCTGCGGCGCAGCTCAAACCCCTCCTGCGCGACGAAGCCGATCGCTGGCAGCGCCGCCTCCGCTGGGACTACAGCAGTGCCACCAGCATGTTGCTCGAGTATCTCGACAGCCGCATCCTTCCCGGCTTCGTCGCTCTTCGCGATGGCCGCATCGTCGGCTACGCCTTCTGCGTCACCGAGGGCTCCAAGGCCGTCATCGGCGACATCTACGCCCTCGGCGAAACCGAGTCCACCCACAACCCCATCTGCGACACCCTCCTCCATCACCTCCTCGAACTCCTCCAGGCCACCCCCGGCGTCGACCGCGTCGAGTCCCAGCTCCTCATGTTCCCCGCCGGAGCGCTCGCCGAGCCCTTCCGCGCCAGAGGCTTCCGCAGCTCCCCGCGTCTCTTCATGATGGCCCATCTCAAAGAGCTGGTGGCGCACATGCATCCGGCGCCGCCACCGCTGCCGCCGGGCGTCAACCTCCTCCTGCAGTCCTGGCAGCCGGAGTTCTACGAAGGTGCTGCGGCTCTCATCCATCGCTGCTACGCCGGCCACATGGATGCCAGCATCAACGACCAGTACCGCACGCTTCACGGAGCGCAGCGCTTCCTCCACAACATCATCCGTTTCCCCGGCTGCGGTGTCTTCGATCCGGAAAGCTCCTGGGTCCTGCGTGAAGCAGGCACTCCGGCACCTCACCCGTCCGCCATCCACGCCATTCTTCTTTGCTCCCGCGTGCGCCCGGACATAGGCCACATTACGCAACTCTGTGTCAGTCCAACGATGCGAGGCCACGGCCTCGGCCAGACCCTCCTCCAGCACTGCGCTGCCGAAAGCGATCAGCGCGGCCTCCGCAGCCTCACCCTCACCGTCACCGAAGCCAACACCGCCGCCCTCCATCTCTACGAGCGCAACGACTTCACCACGCTCCACCGCTTCGAAGCCATGGTCTGGGACGAAAGCCCAATCGAACCCTCTCGATAGCCCGCCATCTGCCGCGAATCGCAAGCAGGTATACTCGATCGATCCCCGCTGTTCACCCGTTTCCAGCAAAGGAAAATGGCATGACCCTTCGCTCTCTCCTCGCCGCGTCGCTCCTTCCCCTCGCTTCTGCCGTCCTGATTGCGCCAGCGATCCTCGCTCCCCCGGCACTCCCGGCGCAGCAGCTCCCGGCGCCGCAGACCCCAGCGAAGCAGCTCCCAACGCAGCAGCTCCCAACGCAGCAGTTTGCCTCCGTTCCCGGCCAGGGCCGCTCCATGGTTGTCACCAACTTCGGCATCGTCGCCGCTCCGCAGTTCCT
>DATCDL010000433.1:0-10711 GCA_036510715.1 Acidobacteriaceae bacterium | reverse complement strand
CAGTTCAGCAACCTGCTCTCCCTGCCGAATATTGCTCAGGTTCTTCGTGTTACGTGCAATTGCCTGACCATTGACGATCCAGCGGCTTTTGATTTGAGCAAGATGATCCCTTCCACCTGCACGGTTGAATGAATCTTGATGCTCAACATCGCAGAGATGGTCGATAGGGAATCGAAGGCGTTGCGCAGGAAAGATCAAGACTACGGCATCAGCAGGAATGGCTCAGAATTTCTTATACGCATTATTGAAAGACGGCCGCGGTTGTTCATGAATGTACGCGGACACATCGAACGCATCTTGTGGAGAGAGAAGACCCTTGCGGTTCTGAGGCATGTTGTGTTGTACGAAAGCCGCCATCTTACGCATGCCGTTCATTCCAGCGCCGTCATTGAACGAGTCGTTACCATACAGCGGGGGGAAAAGTGGTGCACGTCCCTCACCGCTATCTCCGTGGCAACCCGCGCATTGCATTGCATAGATAGCTCGCCCGTGGACGGGGTCTGGTTTCCGGTCGGGAAGACTGACGAGCCCGCGTCCTCGAAAGGGCTGGCGGTTTGGCTGGGGTGTGGAGAGCCAGTTGATGTAATCGACGATATTTCGCATTGGCTCTCCGTCGTATTCGAGGGGCCGGCCGTTTTCACTGCGGACGAAGCACTCCTGTATGCGATCTCTCAGGCTGATTATGTGGCCAGCGCGCTCATTATACATAGGGAAGAGAGCAGGAAGGTCGACCACAGGAGAGGCAAAGGGCTGCATTCCCGCTTCTGCATGGCAGCTGGAGCAACTCAACTTTGCGCCCGTGTAGCGACTTGCATAGAGAGGAGTCTCGTTGAAAATCAATAAGCCGCGACGGATGCTATCGCCTTTCGCATTGTTCGGAATGGAGTCGGGCGAAGGTGCCTTCCACGCCGTTCCGGGATGACGTTCGATGGTGCCCTGAAGGGACGACAGGTCCTTGACTCGAAGACCGCCTACGATCGACCCCACGTACACAGCCAGAGTGAGTCCAGCGAGCGCAAAGACTGTCGAGGCCTGTCTCACTCGTGTCCTTGATGGGTAGTGACAGACTTAAACCCGAATTCGCGATAAGCGGCTTGTGCTTGATCCGATTGCAGATATTCGAGCCACGCAACGGCTGCAGAACGATGGGACGCATTCGTCACTAGCCCTGCTGCGTAAACAGCGGTGGTATTTTCGCTCGGCGGTATTTCGACTCCCTCGATTCGATTGCCGATCTTTTGCTGAAAGATCACTTCGGACGTCCAGACAACGCCAACGTCACTCTCATTCTTCAGGATGCGCATGGGCGTTTGACGATGATGAATCTGCGTAAGAAAGACGCCGCCGGTCGCGACTCGTGACTGGTAGACCTGAGTCGCGAGTTCCTCGCCTCCCGTCTTCTTGAGTGAGGCGATGATCTGGTTTGCGACACCCTCGTACTCCGGGTTCGGCATCGAGGCTCGGACGTTTTCTCGAGCGAGATCCTTCAAGCTGGCGATGTGCATTGGATTCCCGGACTGCACCATTATCTCCAGGTCGTTTGTGGTGTAAGGAACAACTTTTTCTACGCGACCGTCTTTCTGGAGTTTTTCCAATTCCCTGGCTCCCGCCTCATAGATATCCGGTGCAATACCGATGGTCAGGTTGCCAAGGGTAACCCTGTTGCCGTGAGCCATCTGTTTCAGCAAAACCCCGGGAGGTAAGGTCTCATAGAAGATATGGCCAGCAAGTTCAGGATGCAGTTTTTCAAATCCGGAAATAAGCTTCGGAAGCACGAAAAACTGGTTGCCACCGATGAATAGAACTAACTTCGCACCAACAGGATTGCCGTGCAGATCGGGAACGTTATCTATGTCTGGTACCTCGAATACGAAGCCTCTGTTGGCCGCAGGGTCGTTCAGGCCTTTGCTCCATGGAGGCACCGTCTGTGCCTGCGACGTTAGAGCGAAGAGCGATGTAAGCACGAATACCAGCTTGAACATTGTCAATCTATCTTTCATTAAACGGTGATGTAGGTATAGTGCCCCTTGGACTGTAACAGGGAGATGGTGGCAACCATGGCCGGAACAATCAGAACTCCTGGCAGCGTGTGTGCCTCCAGGTCTTTCACGATCTCGCCGATCGGAGTTTTGAGAGCGTATTGCTCCACCAGCGCGTGAACCTGTTCCTCGGTTGCCGTATGACAGCTAAGGAATTTCACGCCTCTTTCCTGAAGTCGTTCGATCGAGGTGTCCTGGTAAATCGAAGCCAGGTCCTGTGTGTCTCTGGAAGTAGCGGGCTTCTTGGAAAAATAGATATTGCGGACAGATGGCTTGCCGGTCTTGGGGTCACCGACTTTTAGCCATTCGCCCAGACGGTACTTCTCCCACATGGAATCGTCAAAATTGAGCATATTCGAAGGTCCATGTAGTGCGGCTACCAGCTTGATTTGATCCACCGGAATATTGAATCCAAAATGGAAGCCATTGAGCGAATTCTTGAGGTTATTGAGAAACTTGCCTTCGGCGATCGGACGAACATCGTAGACCTGCTTTGCGCGCGCAGAAACCTTGAGGAGCGAATCAAACTCGCCAGACTTCCAATCCGAGTGCTTATCGATCAACTGAGCACCGGAGGTACTGGATGAAAGTCCGAGTGCGCCAAATGCCGCAATGCTGGTGCTAATGCCGTTGATAAAGCTTCTACGATTGAAGGTCATGACGGGCGGTCCTTTCGAGCAGAGACGACATCCATTCGTCTGCCTCCTAATACGTCTTTCACATAATGCTGCATTAGAAGTAAGAGAATCAAACTGCTGGAGTTACATGCTCACCCTTTCCAGTGTTACTTTTATGACATGAAATTGGGGGGGTGCTTCAGTCACTACGTTACGGAAGTGGCATGGTAGCTCCCGATGAGCATCCAAAGAGCGAATCACCCCAAGGTGGACGAGAGTGAGCTCGCAGGCGCAATCTCATCCTGATAGATCAAGTGGCCCTCCTGATCGCAGACCCGCGCGAGGAGCACCAACGTACTTTAAGCAGTTTTATCTTGGCTGTCTTGCTCACGCGTCCTACCTCATCGGCTCCGACGACGAGGCCGTGGTGGTTGATCCCCAGCGCGATGTGGAGCAATACATGGAGGAGGCTGCGGCCCAGGGCCTCAAAATCACGCATGTGCTCGAAACCCATCTTCATGCAGACTTTGTCAGCGGCCATCGTGAGTTGGCTGACCTCACCGGCGCGGTCATCGTCTTTGGTGAGAAGGCTCACGCCGAGTTTCCCAACCATGCCGTGAGCGACGGCGATGTGGTCAAGATAGGTGGAATATCCCTGCATATTCTCGAAACGCCGGGCCACACGCCCGAGGGCAACCTGCTCGGCGGCTGGAGCTTAGAGCGGTTCATCGCGCAAGTCGGGAGGCCGCGCGAAGTAGTGTCCCGGAGACTCCAGTCAGGCTGTGTTCAACTGCCATTTCTGTTGCGAGCAGTTGAATTCCTGAGTTGTAGGTCGGATAAGGATGAATCGTGCTCGCCAGATCACTCACCTGGAGTTTGTTCTGCATGGCCATGACAATCTCCATAATGGCTTCGCCCGCGCGTTGGCCGACAAGGGTGGCTCCGAGGACTGTTCCGCTTGAGGCAGCAATGATCTTGATCATTCCTTCGCTATCGTTGTCGCACACGGCCCTATCGACCCTGCTGATCGGCCAGGTGTAGACGACCGCATCGGAGTGGGCAGCTTGAGCCGAGGTCAGCCCAACCTGTGCGACCTCAGGGTCGGTGAAGGTGACGCGAGGCATCACCGAGGGAAATCCCGAATTGCTTCCAGGCAGCAAAGCGTTTCGTGCTGCCTGGAAGCCCTGCCAGCCAGCGAGGTGCGAGAACTGCTCGCCGCCAAGTACATCTCCGGCAGCATAGATGTTGTTGGTGGATGTTTGGAGATGGTCGTTGACCTCGATTCCCTTGTCGGAGTACTTGACACCTGCGGCTTCAAGGTTCAGGCCGTCGAGGGTTGGCTTGCGACCCGCAGCCACCAGCAAGAGGTCGCATTCAATCCTTTGCCCTGCGGAGTACACGGCGACCGGTGGCCGGCCTGTTCGACCGAAACCGCTCTCTCGGGAACGATCTGAAGGCCCTCGCGCTCCAAGAGCCGCACAAGAATTTCGGAGGCTTCGGGCTCCTCTTTTGGCAGCAGGCGTTCTGCAAAGATCGTCACCTGCGTGCCGAGGCGTTGATACGCCTGAGCGATTTCGACTCCAACGGGGCCGCCGCCGATGACCACCATGGAAGTTGGCAGATGGTCATTTTCGAAGATCTGGCGATAGGTTGAGAACGGAACTTCGCTTAGGCCTGGAAGCGGTGGGAGTACTGGCTCTGCTCCAGTTGCGATGACGATCTTCTTTGCGGTAAGTCTCTGGTCCCCGACGGTCAGGGTATGCGGGTCGACGAAGCTCACGGGCCCGAGGAGGATGTCCATACCCTTCTGTCGCAGGGCTTCCGGAGTCGTCCCCTTATAGATCTGACGGATCGTGGAGCGGAGGTATTCGCGAACCTGCACCATGTCGACAACCGGAGGCTGGGATTGAATGCCGAAAGTCGAAGCTGTGCGGAGATCGTGCGCTACCTTAGCGACCTTCAAAAGGGACTTGCTGGGAAAGCAGCCCGACCAGGTGCAGTCTCCGCCGATTCGATCTCTTTCCAGCAGAGCGACGCGGGCTCCGAGCTTTACAGCGAAGTCCGCAGCGATCAAACCGACCGAACCCGCGCCGATGATGGCGAGATCATATTTTTCAGTGCTCATAGGTTGTACTCCGCGTCCTTTGACTTGAGGTGAGGAACCCAATGGAGAAAGATCAGCGCCGCAACGGCAACGAACACGGTGCCATAGAGAAGTCCGTCGATAGCGAAACGCTGTCCAAGAAATCCGGCAAGGAGTGAGCCGATGATCGCTCCGACACTGAGAAGTACCGAGTAGATTCCCATGGCAGCGCCCCGGCCTGACTCGACGGGCAGGGTTCCAGCCAGCCATGCGAGGGCAGCCGGAGTGAATCCGCTCTCCACCATGATGAGAAGGGAGATGCTTGCACCGAGGCTCCAGCGAACGACTGAGGATTGATTGCCGGAGTGGTTCAGAAGGTAGAAACCCGCACAGACAGGCAGCATGGCACCGAGGGTGATCCTCATGGCAGTCTTGAGGCGGATGGAAGGCAGGATGAAACTCCATACAGTGACTCCAATGCCGAACACCATGGAGTACCCGAAGAGCAACCAGCCCACACTTGCAGGACTCGAAGCGTAGATTCCCGCCAGATATTGGGAATTGGTGGAGCGTTCCGTCAGAAGAAACGGAAGCGTCGGCCCAAGCCAAAGGCCTACGACTGAGTTGACGCACAGCCAGACTGGGGCTAGATGGCGTATCGAAGGCAGCTGCAGTACCTGCTTCAGATCCTCGAGCGGACTTGCCATGTGTCGCGGTGTCCTGTCGGAGACGTTGATGAAGAGAGTCACGGCGCAGGCCAGGTAGACGATGGCAACAATGGCAAACGCGCCTGCATGGAGAACGCGGAAGAGTTGGCCCGCAACAATGCCCCCCAGCGCCAGGCCAGCCAGCAGCGTCAACTCGAAGTAACTCATCGCCTTGACGCGTAGAGCTGGACGGCCATCAGTCGCGTCGGTGAGGTACGCGAGCAGTGCCGGAACGACGGCAGCAGCGCCGACCCCTTCGAGCAGCCTGCTCAGAAAGAAGATAGATGTTGACCCCGACACCGCGAAGAGAAACACGGCCACCGCGCCGACGATCGCACCAGCCGTCATCAGTAATCGGGGCTGCATGGCGTCCGACGCCAGACCCATGGGGATCGACGCGAACAACTCGGCGGCGAATGACACCGCGCTCAATGTCCCAACTAATCCAGCGCTGAGGTGTGCGCCGTGGTTGTTGAGGCTCGCAAGGTAAAGCCCAATCAGAATTCCACTCGTACCGCTCGCAATTCTGAGCAGACCATGCGCCGAGATCACCCATGCGAGGTTAGCGTTGGGCAGCGACGGATCGGTTGAGGGCCGGCCAACCGCCCTTGAGGCTAGATCATTCTTCGGATGCATCTCAATCTGCAAAGGCAACGTCCCTCGCCGTCAATCCTGTTGGCGATCCATTTTGCTAACAGCTTATCCAACGAGAATAGTCCAGCGCCAAAGTTGAGGACCATCAGGGATGCAAAGCAATGCTGCGCGAATATCTATGGCGGTGACACAGTCAATTATCTTCTCGGCGACAGCTTCCATCCGGGGCGTCGAACTGACGATTGAGCTGGCCGGCATGTTAAATCTCACGTCCAGTTCGATCGTGCTGGATGTAGCCTCCGGTAAAGGAACCAGCGGCTTCGTCGTCGCAGAAGCCTTCGATTGTCGCGTCATCGGTATCGATCAGACCGAGGCGAATGTTGCTGACGCAAAAGCAGAAGCGGTTGAGCGTGGGCTCAGCGATCGCATCCAGTTCATCCTTGCAGATGCGGAGGAGTTGCGTTTTGTGCCGTGAGCTTCGATGCAGTTCTTTGCGAGTGTGCCTTTTGCGCTTCCCCGACAAGACCAACGCTGCATCAGAGTTCGCGAGGGTATTGCATAAAAGGCCGGGTAGGCGTTAGCGACCTCACACAGGTAACTGGTCCGCTTCCTGAAATGGACGGCCTTCTGGCGTGGATTGCATGTGTCGGCGATGCTCAACCGCTTGTGAGCTATGCCGATTGGCTGGTGGGCGCTGGATTCTGTGTTCAGGCAGAGATCGCGCGCAACGACTGTCTGCGGAAGATGGTCAAGCAAATCAGGGGGAAGCTCCTGCTCGCCGATATCATGATCGAAAGACAATTCAGCTACCAGGGCTGGATATCCGGAAGTCGAAGGAGTTTGCCACGGCCGCGAAGAACGATCTTGAAAACATACGTTGGGGTATGCTTTGCTCGTCGCGCAAAAGCCAGCAGCATGTATGACTGCAGGGGCTGCTGGATCAACAACTCCGAAAGATGTGCTCCCTGTCTTCAGATGCATGTGGTTCGTCTGCGCAAAAGCGAGGCAAGCCCTATGACGCGTTCTTCAGGTCGGGAACCTCGTCTCGCGTGATGAAACGAGCGGAGTTGTAGGCACGGTTCAGGAAGTCTGGCGGGTTGAGCTCTGGATCCATGATGAAGTCTGTGGTCCAGGTCATGAAATAGAGCCATTCCGAATCGCGACCAAGGAGGTCGGGGTCGGGGATGGGGCCGCACTCATGGAGGCAGATGGGCTTGGTGTCGCCCACGATGGCCTTGACACCGGCGAAGAGCGGGGCCAGGTTGCCGTGGTCCTTGACGTAGGTGTCGGGACCGGCGATGTCGACGTAAGCTGCACCGGGGTACCAGTCGGGTTTAGCATCGGCCGTGAAGGCGGCAACCCAGATGAGGTTGTTCAGACCGCGGGTGTTGGTGAAGTAGTCGTACATGTGGACGTAGAGCTCTTTGAAGGCCGTGGGACCGTGCTTTCCCCACCAGAACCATGTGCCGGTGAACTCATGCAGAGGGCGCCAGAGCACAGGGATGCCACGTTCGCGCAGGATCGTGAGTTGATCCGCAACGCCAGCCAGGTCGCGATTCATTGCCGCATTCTGCGGCGTGCCTGAGCGAAGGGCTGCGGGAAGGTCAAAGTCCTTCTTGGAGTTCTCGTAGCCAGTGCCAATATCGGGAGCGCCCCAGTGCCAGGAGAACGTGGGAATGCCGCCTTCTTCGAGATACCAGCGAGTGGCGCGATCGATGACGAAGGTCCACTTGTTTGGGTCGATGAAGTCCAGGCCGAGGATGGCGGGCTGTTTGCCGGTGATGCGCTGCAGGTACTCAAGCTCGGAGTGGGGACCGCTCCAGGCTGAGACCTGCTGGCCCGTGAGCGTCTTGTGGCCGTAGATGCTCCAAAGATAGGAGTAGAGCTTGCGGGCACGAGGGCTGGCATGGGGATTGCTGAGACGCCTTTTGTGGTGCATGTGCCACGGGAAGATGGAGGCCTGCGCAGAAATCGACAGGGCGGAAGCAGCGGCTCCGGCGAGAAAGGAGCGGCGAGTTGGGGCGCTTAACAAAGGCATTCTCCGGGTAGCGAGATCGTTGAGGCCAGCGACAAAAGCGTGGCATTGGGTTACGTGCACTACTGGTAAATATTAGTCTGTGAACCGGCTTGTGGGCAGTAACGGCTCAACGAGCGAAATCGCGCTCTTGAGAACTCAGGGCATGGTTCGCGATCCCTCCATACTTGAACGTCGTGCAGCCAGCTGAGACGCGCATCCGCCTATCCATGGCGAGACATCTGCGTCGTCCTCCCCAGAATCCGACTCGGGTCGAATTTACATTTCTTTCATCAGTTGTTCACGGATACCCGCGCAAACGACTGTCATCATTTCATCGATCGACATAAATTAAGTCTCAGGAAACCTCCGCGCGTGCGGCGTGACGGCAGTTGTCTGCCAAGCAGCGAGTGACGAATCTCAACCTTGAGATACAAGATTCAAGACTAGGTTAACCTTCCACATCGCTCGCACACGAAGGGAAACAATATGAGATAAAGTGTTGAAGATAAATAAAAAGCACAGGAGGCTTCGCTGTGGCGCAGACAGTTTTGATTACAGGTTGTTCAGCAGGGATTGGGCGGGCCTCAGCGGAGATTTTTGCAGCCCGAGGGTGGAACGTAGTGGCAACGATGCGGTCGCCGGAGTCTGCGGGGGAGTTGGCGGAAAGAGAGAATGTGCTGGTGACGGCGCTGGATGTAACGGACGATAGCTCGATTGCTGCAGCAGTGAAGCAGGCCGAGGAGCGATTCCGAGCGATCGACGTGCTGGTGAACAATGCCGGCTACGGGGTGTATGGACTGCTGGAAGCGACCTCGGTGGAGAGTATCCGTAGGCAGTTCGAGACGAACGTGGTGGGTTTGCTGGCGACTACGCAGGCTGTCATGCCGGGCATGCGAAAAAGGCGGTCAGGCGTGATCGTGAATGTAGGCTCGATTGCCGGGAAGATGAGCTATCCCCTGGGCACGCTGTACAACGGCACGAAGTTCGCGGTGGAGGGGATCTCCGAGGCGCTACGGTTTGAGTTGCGCGAGATTGGCGTGCGGGTGAAGCTGATTGAACCCGGTATTATTTACACGAACTTTTCCAATGTGATGGAATTCAACAATGACGAGTCGCTTGTGGAGTATCAGACGATGGTGCAGAAGTTCGGCGCGACGATGGAGGAGGTTGCCAAGAATGGCACTGCAGTTGGCGTGGCTGCAGAGGCGATCTATGAGGCGGCAACTGACGGCAGCGACCGGTTGCGGTATCTCGTCGGCAAGGACGCCAAGGCATTCGCGGCTATGCTGGCGGGTATGGACGGCGAACAGTATTTCTCGAATATGAGCACGATATTTGGGCTTTAGCTTCGGCAAACAGATGTAGTGACGGCATTCTGCGGCGAGTAGGCATCGATAGCTGGAAAGCGATTCGGGACGGACGGAGAGCTATGGTCAGAATCAAATATTTCGTGGCCGCTTTCGTTTTCACGGCCTGCGCAGGAACGATACCGGCGAACTATGCGAACGCCGCACCACCAGCTAAGAGGGCTACTCCCGCCGCACCTGTGAAAGATGAACTCGTGACGCTCGAAAAGAGTGCCTACGAGGCGTGGAAGTCTAAGGACGGGAAGTTCTGGGACACATATCTTTCGGACAAGTTTGTGGGTTGGGGTACCTCTGGCAAGCTCGATAAGGCAGCGGCGACAAAGGAATACACTGGCGCCAATTGCGACATCAAGAGTTACGCTCTGTCCGACGAGCAGATGAAGCCCATTGGTGCGGATGCGGCGCTGCTCACGTATACGACAACCTTAGACGGCAAATGCGACGGAGAGACGTTACCGGCTCATCGTCGGGAGGCGAGTGTGTACGTTGGCGACGGTGACAAATGGAAACTAGTGTTCCACGCCGAAGCTGCGGTTTTCGATCCAAATGCGGCGACTGCAAAACCGGCTGACGAGAAAGAAGCGCCTGAAAAGGACGAGGCAAGACCCTCTGCTACCGATGCGAACACAGAGGCCATGCTCGCGATTGAGCGACCCTTGTGGGAAGCATGGAGAACCCACGACGCTAAGAAGATTGATGCCCTGATGGCCAGGGACATTTCCTTCATCAATATTTTTGGCACCTATTTCCCGAACAAGGCCGAGGCGTTAAAGGACTGGACCGGGAAAGGATGCGACGTGAAAAGCGTTAGCGTCACTGGCGCAACGAGCACCATGCTGTCGCCGGGAGCCGGCATCCTGACATTTACGGGTACTGCCGTCGGCACATGCTATGGCCAGAAGATCAATTCTGCTATTTGGGGGTCGTCGATTTATGTGAAGGACGGCGAAGCTTGGAAGTGGACCTTTGGCATCAATGTACCGGCGCAAATGTAATGTTGGCCAGAATCCCACAAGCGTGCAGGATAATGGGTCGCGATAAACGCGGTAGGGTCACGAACATCACAGAAATCTCCGCCGGACCCCGGACGCGGGTTTCCAGTCGCCATGCCCGCTTCAGGGGAATGATCCCGCTATACTGAGCGCGTTCAGCATCGCAAGGTGCTGATAAGGGCCGAAAGCGCGACGGTCTTCTGCCGTCGGCTGGGGTAGTAAATGAAGAAGCCTGGGTAGGGTTGACACCAGTCCTGAAGCACACGCATGAGTTTTCCGTCTGCAAGATCCGTCG
>DATCDL010000432.1:0-2344 GCA_036510715.1 Acidobacteriaceae bacterium | reverse complement strand
CTACGGCCTGAATGGGAATCCGGGCCCGCTTATCGCGACGGGCAAAGTAGTCGCGCAACCGCTCGAGCTCCGCCGCTGTCGGTCTTCGGGTGCGCTTGCGCGCCTTGCCTGTAAGGCGCAGCTCCGAGCACGCTTCGCGGGCCTCCTGGACGATCTCAGGCCGCACCGCTCTTGAAAGTCTCGATGTACCAGCGAATGAGCTCAGCGAGCGTTGGCGCACCGTGATTGACGCGCGTGAGTGCGCCGGGCTGTTCAAGCGCTACTTCGCGATGCTTTGCCCAGCTGGCTGACGCAGTACGCAGCGCGAAGGTCTTGTATTCCCGGTAAACGATGGTCTTGCCGCGTCGAATGCGAACAATCGCGGTATATCGCGTCGATCCGTCGGCCTGCTTTCGCGCTCTGCTAGTCGCCATGCTGAGTTCCTGGAGGAGTCAAGGTATTCTTGACTCCTATATGGCACCCCTGCAACCCAAGAACTCCCCCTAATGTCCCGAAATCCCGCAGAAACGCGCAGCGCAGAAAAGCCTACAGAAATAGGCATTTCGCACAGGAAAAGCGCGGAAAAAATTGACCGCCGAGTCGCAGTTGCGCCGATGATGGACTGGACCGACCGTCGGCGAAGCCGTTTTTCAATCAAGGCCTTGGGATGTTCGCGTGGACTTTGTCTCCTTTACGTCTCCTCAAGGGCGACAATTTTGCTCTCGGAAGTGTTCCGGGTTGCCCGGGTACCCGCAGCCGGGTAGGCTAGAAGCACGATGACCACAGCAGCGATTGAGCACATGTCTTGGGAGGATAAGCTCCGCACGCTTGAGGAGCTGTGGGAGGCTATTACCAGCGAGGGCGACCGGTACCAATCGCCTGCCTGGCATGAGGAAGCCTTGAAGGAAACCGAGCGCCGCGTCGAGTCCGGGTCGGAAGAATCCATCGATTGGGTCACGGCCAAGCGCGAGCTCCGCAAGTAGTCAATGCAACTGCGGATCCTGCCGTCCGCCATCAGCGACCTTGATGCCGGCAGGGCCTTCTATGCCCCGCACGGCGATGAGCTCGGCGATTATTTCCTCGATTCGCTCTTCGCGGATATCGACTCGCTGGCGCTCTACCCCGGCGTTCACATGAAACTCTGGGGATTTCATCGAATGCTCGCCCGACGTTTTCCCTATGCTATCTACTACAAGGTCGACAGCAACGTTTGCACGATATGGCGGGTGTTAGATTGCCGACGTAGTCCGCGTCGAGTGCGCCGCGCTTTGAGGACAGGCTGAAAATAGAAATGCAACGCGGTTCATCCAGTTGACCCAGTCGAGAAGCCTGCAGGATCTTCTCGATCTCGCTGGGGGCCAAAAAACACGCCGGCGGCGAGAGGCGTTGGTTTGGCGAGGAGGGGCAGGGTGGATCGAGATCGCCGCTCTGGGGCCCTCATATTGCTCCGGCTAGCGGTGACTTTCCCTACGATCTAACAGCATGGCGAGGACGGCGAGCGCAAGCACCGCTATGGTGATCAGTTCGAGTTTGCGGGCGGTCGCCTCGCGAATCGACTGCGCCAAGGCAACGCGCCGCGTCAGTCTGAATCCTTCCGGAGTGAGTTCGAAGAACCACGCGCTCAGTAGCGCCAGCGGTGACACTGCGAGCAGCGTGCCGATCACCGTGGGCATGGCTTTGTGAAGCGGCTCGAAGGATTCGCGCAACACGGTACCGACATGGACCAGCAGCCACGACACGCCTGTATAGGCCGCGGCAATGCGAAAAACGTTGCGGCGTTTGAGCTCGGTGAGGAACATGAACTCTATGTGGGGCCCGTGCCCGTGTCTCGTCGAAGGTCGCGTGCTTGCCTAGCTTGCTTCTGGCGGACCGCTCTCTGATTCCGGGGCGTCGCCCGACATTCCCTAGCCCCCCGTTGATATGGTTCTAACGGACAGAATACCCCTGGGGACCTTAAGCCATATAGCACTTCTGCGACCGGCTGCTATCCGGTAGCAAATCTGACCACCCGGACGCCAGCTCATGGCCGATCAGCGACTCTCGTGTTCAGTTGCGACTCAGGTCGGCTTGCGCATTGCGTCCAACGCTGCGCGGGCGAGGAAGCCCGATCGGGTCTCACCTAGCTTCCTGGCGTGGGCATCGACCGCACGTAGAATACGCTGTGGCAATGTGATGTTGATTCGCGCGGCCCTATCTCCCAGTTCGCTGGCGTCGATGTCGACGACGGCCCACGTCCAGCCTCGATAGCTACGCTTCTTTTGCAGCTGTTCAATCGGTGTGGGTGCCGGGAACGGTTCGCCATCATCCAGCAGTCCTTCCAAATGAAGCAAAATGGCCTCACGCGCATTGGTCAGCGCCTCATGTA
>DATCDL010000431.1:0-4107 GCA_036510715.1 Acidobacteriaceae bacterium | reverse complement strand
TGAGGGTGGCGTTGATCTGCTGATTCTCGAGACGATGATGTCGGTCGACGAGGCGGAGCAAGCGGTCCTGGCGGCTCGCGAGGTTGCGCCATATTTGAAGGTCGTTGCACTGTTCACGGTGGACGAGGAGGCGAATTGCCTGGATGGCACGAGTCCCGAGATTGCCGCGCAGCGTATGACCGCTATCGGGGCTGATGCTGTTGGGTGCAACTGCAGCACGGGGCCGGCGACGGTGCTGACGGGGGTGGAGCGGATGCGGGCGGTGACAACGCTGCCGATTGTCGCGATGCCGAATGCGGGTATGCCGCGCAACGTGGAGGGGCGGAATATTTATCTCACCTCGCCGGAGTACATGGGTAGTTTCGCACGCAAGTTTGTGCGAGCTGGGGCGAGCTGGGTCGGCGGTTGTTGCGGTACGACGCCGGCGCATATCCGTGCGATGCGCAGTGCGTTGCGCGCCATGGAGGCACAGGGTGCGGGCGAGATGGTGGTCGCGAGCGCGTCTGCAGGGGTGGTGACCAGTGCTCGAGAAGTGAGCGTTGAACCTCTACCGCTCCGTGAGAGATCGCGCGTCGGCGAGCGCATTGCCAAGGGCGAATTTGTCACGATGGTCGAGATTGTTCCTCCGAAGGGTTTCGACTGCTCGAAGGAGCTGGCAGGAGCAGCGCTGCTGGCGGATCGCGGCATTCATGCGATCAATGTTCCGGACAGCCCGCGGGCCAGTGCACGGATGAGCGCGCAGAGCTTGTGCGTGCAGATCCAACAGAAGGTGGGGATTGAGACGATCCTGCATTACACCTGCCGCGATCGCAATGTGCTGAGCATGCAGAGTGATCTGTTGGGAGCGGCGTCGATCGGGCTGAAAAATATTCTTTGCCTCACCGGCGATCCTCCGAAGATGGGGAACTATCCGGACGCGACGGCGGTCTTCGACGTGGATGCGATTGGGCTGGTGAACATTGTGAATGGGCTCAATCATGGCCTGGATATCGGGCGAAATTCCATTGGTGGGTCGACTGGATTTACGATTTCTGTCGCCGCCAATCCGGGGGTTCCGGACATCGAGCACGAGGTGCGGAGGTTCGCGTATAAGGTGGAAGCGGGAGCGGAGTTCTGCATTACGCAGCCTGTCTTCGACTTGAAGCTGCTGGAGGATTTTCTGCGGCGGATCGAGGGCTTCCGGATTCCGGTGATTGCGGGGATCTGGCCGTTGACCAGCCTGCGGAATGCGGAGTTCATGAAGAACGATCTGAGGGTTTCGATGCCCGATGAGATTCTGGCACGGATGGCCGCGGCTCCTGATAAAGAGGCGGCGCTGGCCGAGGGCGTGGCGATTGCGCGGGGGATGCTGGAGAGCGTGCGTGGTGGAGTGCAGGGCGTCCAGGTAAGCGCTCCGTTTGGCAAGTATGCTGTTGCGACGGAAGTCCTTGGATGGACGGGAGAGAGGGTTTGATGGCGAGCTTTGAGGAGCAACTTGCGGAGTTGGAGAAGGTCGTCGACCGGCTGGAACGGGGCGATCTGACACTCGAAGAAAATGTCAGTCTGTTCGAGCGTGGGGTGCATCTGTCGAACGCCTGCAAGGCGCAGCTATCGAGTGCGGAGAGCCGCATCCAGGTGCTGCTGGAGCCTGAAGAAGGTGGGGCGGCGCGGGTGGAAGAGTTTGCGATCGCAGACGACGAGGGCGATGAAGAAGAGTTTGATCGGGACGAAGATGACGACGGCCGGTTGTAGCTAGCGGTCGCGGCTGGTGACGAATCCCGGAACCCAGAGCAGAGCTCGCTTGTATTCGTTTTCCGGCAGCTCCGCGATGGATTGGCGGGCTGCCTCGGCATAGGCGCAGGCGGTGTCCATGGCGTAGGCGAGGGAGCCGTGGCGGTGGAGGATTTCAAGGATGTCGGCGTGGGCGACGTGCTCAAAACTGCGGTCGGCAAGAACGGTGCGGATGGCCTCGCGGTCGGCGCCGGTGCCGCGCTCAAGCGCATGGATGACAGCCAGAGTTGCTTTGCCTTCGCGCAGGTCGGAGGCGGCGGGCTTGCCGAGGATCTCGTCGTTGGCAGTGAGGTCGAGGACGTCGTCGACGATCTGGAAGGCGAGGCCGAGGTTGCGGCCGTACTCGCCGAGAGTGTCCTCGAAGGGGCGCTCGCCGTCGCGTAGATCAGGGTTTGCGATGACCGCACCAAGCTGCATGGAAACTTTGAAGAGGCAGGCGGTCTTGCGATAGATGAGGTCGAAGTATTCTTCCTCGTTGATGAGGTGGCCGAGCTTCTCCATCTGGAGGAGTTCGCCTTCGACCATCTGCTGGGTGAGGGAGATTAAGAGATCGAGGATGCGGAAGTTGCGCTCGGCGAGGGCGGTCTGGAAGGCCTGCATGTAGAGCCAGTCGCCGGCGAGGACGCACTTGGCGTTGCCCCAGGTGGTGTTGGAGGAGGGGCGACCACGGCGGGTGCTGGCCTCGTCGATGATGTCGTCGTGGACGAGGGTGGCGGTGTGGAGCATCTCGACGACAGCACCCATGCGAATCCGCGCGTCGCTGTCTGAATCGAGAGCTTTGGCCGAAAGCAGCAGCAGGAGAGGGCGAATGCGCTTGCCGCCGCCTGCGATGAGGTAGTTGGCGATGTCGGTGACGACGGCGACTGGAGAGTCGGCCTGTCGTGCGAATTCGAGTTCAATGGCAGCTAAGTCGGGCTTCAGTAGATCGAAGACCTCGGCTGCCGTCGCGATGGAGATTGTGCTCACGCTGGATTAAGAGTAGCAGGTGGAGGAAGTTACACGAAGGGCGCGTGAAGCGCGTTAGGGGCGCGAATTTGCGCAGGATCGAGCTAGTTGGAGCGGAAGTTCGTGAACTGGAGGTCGATTCCCAGGTCCTTGCCTCGCAAAAGCGCCATGATTTGTTGGAGGGTGTCGCGGTCCTTGCTGGTGACGCGGACGGTGTCGCCCTGAATGCTGGCCTGCGCTTTTTGTTTTGAGTCCTTGATGATGGCGACGATCTTCTTCGCCGGCTCGGAGGCGATGCCCTGCTTGAGCTTGATCTTCTGGCGGACAGAGGAGTTCGAGGCGGGCTCGAGTTTCTCGTACTCGAGGTTCTTCAGCGAGACATTGCGCTTGACGAACTTCTGCGAGAGGATCTCGATCACGGCCTTGAGGGTGTACTCGTCCTGGGAGGCTAGCTGGACGATGTCGTCGCCCTCGAGGGCGATGGTGGACTTGGAATTTTTGAGGTCGAAGCGCGCGTTGACCTCTTTGGTGGCCTGGTCGATCGCGTTCTTTACTTCCTGGATATCTACTTTGCTAACGATGTCGAAGCTGTTATCGGCTGCCATGGGGTCGTCCTCTTGCGAATGAGATGCTGCTTGGTTGCGGGATCGCACTCTATTGTTTCAGATGAGCGGCGATGCGGACAGTGTTTCTGGAAACAGCGTGCCGAAGTTGGCTGTGGTAGATGCGGCGAGCGCTTCTGGGGTGATGCCTCGGAGAGCGGCTACGAAGCGTGCGGTGTGGGCAACGTGGGAGGGCTCGTTGGTCTGGCCGCGGAGGGGAATGGGGGCGAGGAAGGGGGCGTCGGTCTCGACCAGGATGCGGTCGGCGGGTGCGGTGGCGGCGACGGCCTGGATGGTGGTGGATTTGGGGTAAGTGACGTTGCCGGCGAAGGAGAGATAGAAGCCGGCGGCGAGGGAGCGGGCGGCCTGATCTTCATTGCCGGAGAAGCAGTGCATGATGCCGGGAAGGTTGGTGGGGGTCCAGTGCTCGTGGATGAGGCGGAGGAGGTCTTCCCAGGCATCGGCTGGCTCGTACTTGGCTTTCGCGGCGGGACTGGCCAGCTCTGAGGTGCGGCAGTGGATGGTGATGGGTTTGTGCGCGGCGGCGGCGATCTTCATCTGGGCAATGAAGGCGGCTTGCTGGGTGGGAATGTCAGGGTTGTCGAGGTGGTAGTAATCTAGGCCGATTTCGCCGATGGCGATGCAGCGTGGGTCGGCTGCGAGCGCGGTGAGTTTGGCTAGATTTTCGGGGGTGGCCTGGTGGGCTTCCTGGGGGTGAATTCCTGCGGTGGCGAAGATTTCCGGATGCTGGTGGGCTAGGTCGAGGGCTCGGTGCATGGTGGCGGGGCCG
>DATCDL010000430.1:0-5325 GCA_036510715.1 Acidobacteriaceae bacterium | reverse complement strand
GAAAAAACGAATCCCAACTTGCGCAAAACTAGCGTCGATACGTTCTCTTCGGGCAACGTATGTGCCGTCACGACAATTTCCGGGGCGCACTCTTTCACCAATGATACCAAAAACGCGGCCATGCGAGTGGCGACTCCCATGCGCTCGTACCCCGGAAAAGTGAAATATGCAATTTCAACAACGCCATCCTTGGGTGCGCTTGTGAAGGCGCAAGTGCCTACACACGCATCTTGCTCGATCGCCAGATACCCAATCCAAGGGAGCATCCAACCGATCCTCGAATAGAGCACCACCGTAGATTGGATTGCAGAATTGGCAATATCTGAGACGCGTCCAGCGAACCCTGAAACGGTTCCATCACGATTGATCGGTGCAAGAAACATGCAAAGCCTAACGTTGAAGTGATCCGCGGCGGCTACGCCGACGGATCCGTTGATTGGTTAGCTCGGTTCATCAATAATCACCGGCTCCGCTAACACAAACGCATCTTTCGCCGCGAAAATACCCGCCATGGTGAACGCTAGTTCTGACGAGTCGTTTTTATGCCAGGAGCCGTCCATAATTCGCACAACTACGTCAACAACCGGACCATGCCAGCCGTTCTCAAGGCCCTCGTAAATCCCACGTTTTATTGGCTGCACATATTCTTCCGGTATCGCACCGTTCGCCAACTGTCAGCGGTCAGTTAAAACCAGCCAGGTAAGGTCACTTCAAAACCAGCCAGTCTGAGGGGTTGCGCCCGATGCGACATGTGTCGCAAAAGGGCGATATGAACCGCCTCACCTTGAGCCTTCAGCATTCGATAGTTACATTATCCCAGAGGGGCTGGTCCGCCCGCCGGATCGCCCGGGAGCTGGGCATCAACCGGGAGACGGTGGGCAAGCACCTGCTGACAAAACCAGCCACGGTGACCACCGGGTCCCTGGGCGACGATCCGGATTCAAAACCAGCCATAGTGACCACCGGGTCCGAGCGGGGTCGGAGCAGCTGCGAGCCGTGGCGCTCGGTGATCGAGGATGCCGTGGGCCGGGGTCTCTCGGCCGTGCGGATCCACCATGACCTGATCGGCGACCACGGCTTCCAGGGCTGCTACGAGGCGGTTAAGCGGTTCGTCCGGCGCAACGCCGCCGAGCGTAACCTGCCATTCCGGAGGATGGAGTGTGCCCCGGGCGAGGAGATGCAGGTCGACTTCGGGACAGGCGCTTGGGTGGTCGAGGACGACCACCGGCGACGGCCGCATCTGTTCCGCGCCGTCCTCAGCCATTCGCGCAAGGGCTACACGGAGGTCGTCTGGCGGCAGACGACCGAGACCTTCATCCGGTGCCTGGAAAACGCGTTCAGGCACTTTGGCGGGGTAGCGTCCCGAACGGTGGTCGATAATCTCAAGGCTGCCGTGCTCCAGGCCGACTGGTTCGACCCGGATCTCAATCCCAAGCTGGTCGAGTTCTGCCGCCACTACGGGACGATCCTCGCCCCGACCAAGCCCGCCATGCCCCGGCATAAGGGCAAGGTCGAGGCGGGCGTCAAGTACGTCCAAGATAACGCCCTCAAGGGCCGGACCTTCACGAGCCTCGGCGAGCAAAACGAGTTTCTGGCCCAGTGGGAGCGCTCGGTGGCCGACACCCGCATCCACGGCACCGTGCGCCAGCAGGTGCTCAAGCTCTTCGTGACGGCCGAGCAGCCGGCGCTGCGGCCGCTGCCACCCATGCTCTTCCCGAGCTTTGAGGAGGGACGCCGCCTCGTCCAGCGCGACGGCTACATCGAGTTTAGCCGGGCGCACTATTCCGTGCCGCCCGAGTTTGTCGGCCGCCAGCTCTGGGTCCGGGCCGAGTCGAGGCTTCTACGGATCTACAGCCCCAAGATGGACCAGGTGGCGGTCCACGCCCGGGTCGAGCGCGGGCGTTTCGCGACCGACCCCGAGCACATCCATCCCCACAAGCGGGCGATGATCGAGCGCGGCGCCGAGTATCTGCTCGGTCGCTGCCGGCTCCTGGGTCCGTGCAGCGGAGCCTGGGCTGTAGCCATGCTCCAGCACCGCGGCCCCGAGGCGATCCGCACCCTCCACGGCCTGCTTCACCTGGCCAAGGAACATCAGGTCGCAGATCTCGAGCGCGTCACCGAGCGCGCCCTCGAGCACGCCTGCTTCCGGCTCCGGGACCTGCGCACGCTTCTCAAGAGCCCGAGCAACCTGGTCCAGCTCGGTTTCCTCCAGGCCCACCCGATCATCCGCGAGATGTCGGCCTACCGCATCGCTTTCCCACCATGACCCAAATCGACACCACACTGCGCCAATTGCGCCTTTCCGGCCTCGGCGCCAACCTGTCCGTCCGCCTCCAGGAGGCATCCGCCAACCGTCTCGGCCACGCCGAGTTCCTCGAGCTCATCCTTCAGGACGAGCTCAACGTCCGCCAGCAGCGCCATCTCGAGCGGCGCAAGTACATCGCCCGGTTCCATTCGCTAAAGACCCTCGAGGACTTCGACTGGCGCTTTAATCCGAAGCTTCCCCGGAAGGAGCTCTTCGAGCTGGCGACCTGCAGCTTCATCGATGAGCGCGCCGATGTCCTTTTCCTCGGGCCGCCCGGTCTCGGCAAGACCCACCTTGCCCAGGCCATTGGCTACGAGGCCATCAAGCGCAACCTGCTCGTTCGCTATACCTCCATCTTCGATCTCGTTCGCGACCTGCTCCAGGACGAGGCACTCAACCAGAAGGACCGGCTGCTTCGTCAGTACCTGAAGGCCGATCTCCTGATCATCGACGACATGGGCCTAAAGGAGCTCCCGAAGCACGCCGGGGAGTACCTGCTGGAGATCATCATGCGGCGCTACGAAAACAAATCCACCCTCATGACCTCCAACCGGCCCCTCGAGGATTGGGGCAAGCTGGTCGGCGACGTCCCCACCGCAGCCGCCATCCTCGATCGCTTTCTCCATCATGCCCGCGTCATCACATTCGCCGGCAAAAGCTTCCGGCTCAAAAACACAGCCGGCTCCGCCGCCAGCGGGGATGCCACTTGAGCCCCAACAGCCGCCTCGCGCTCCGCGACTTGGCGGCCGGACCCCCCACCACCATCCGGCCATGACTTTGCTTAAAAGGAAAAAGACCTTGATCACCCGCAACCGAAGCCTATGAACCTCACACCCTCAGAGTGGCTGGTTTTGAAGTGACCACACCTGGCTGGTTTTCAAGTGACCGGTGACACCTTTTTACTGAGAAAGTCACTCCAGGCGCGTTGCAAACATTGGAAAAGTTATTCGGCGCCTCAGCAATCCACTCGATGTAGTCACTTGGACCGCGTCGTGAATTAGAAGAGATAGAAGCCGCGAAATAGCTGCAGGTTGTTTGGCGCTTTCTTCGACTTGGCGTACTCTTCTAGAGCCTTTAGGGCTTCTGATCTACTCGGACTCTCAGGTTTAGGATCTTCTACAGCCAACAGCCCACCCGAGAAAGCAATATAGCGCCTCGTCAACTGCCATCGAGGGCTTCATTTCAGGTCAAGAATATGGCCAGCCTACGCTCAATCACTCCTGAATCCACTGTTCAAGTTGCTCAACCCATTTCGCAAAATGCGTACATTCCTGGCGAATGCTCTCAAGGCCTATCTCAAGGATGGCTAGGGATCCCAATAATGGCTTCTCATATCCTGGAACAAGTGCTGCCACTCGCTTCGACGGAGCTGTGTGAGGGCTGTCATTTATCTCTTCCGGAGACGAGAATGCATCCCTGATTCCCTGAAAACTAGCTTGAAGCTCCGGTCGGCCTATTCCCTTTGCGAATCGCTCACAATCGCTGAAAAGCAGCCCTTCGAATTCGTGCATCATAACGTAAGGAACAAAACGTCTAGCGTCGAAGCTCGCACCGAGCTCTACCTGTATATCTGCCAGAAGCGCATCCTGTACGGTCGGGGCCTTTTGTAAGAATGGCTTCCGGTCCGCATCTAGGCGCCCGGGCCAACCATTTGGGGCACCTTTAGGGAGCGCATAGTAATCCACCATGGTCGTCGCCAGGCAGCCCGGATCCTCTCTCAAATGATTCAGGATATCCACACGCACTGAAGCCCAACTCTTGATTCCACCCCGTCGATCGCGATTTCGAGAGTTACCCACGAGCCTCGCACTTACCTTTTGATAGCCGAGGCCATAGAGGTGTAGAGCGAGAATTTCGTTAACGAAAGTCTCCTCCGTTTCGCCTTCAACGTGAATCAGTAAGCGACTCATAATACGCTATTCTGGAGCAGGGCGGCCCCCAAATTCATTTTTCTCCCACAATTGCCCAAGACTGTATGTCTCTAGCCAATTGCTCAATTTACTTGAATCAAGCCGAGTGAATTGGGTGCCACCATCTACGCGATCGGCAACCAATACATCTTCCGGTGCGAAATGGTCCAGCAACAAGGGGGATTGGGTCGATACTATGACCTGCGTTTTCGTCGCCGCCTGTTTCACGAGCGACGCTAGCATTGTGATTGCATATGGATGAAGGCCAAGCTCGGGCTCATCCACAAGAATCACAGATGGCCGATAAGCCTCTGGCTGAAGGAAAAGTGTCGCAAGTGCTATAAACCGTAGAGTCCCATCAGAAAACGACGATGCATTGAAGTATCCTTCGGATCCCTTATGCTTCCACTCCAAAAGGATTTTCCCTGAGTTCAGCTTTTGTGGTTCCAATTGAAAATCTTCGAAGAATGGAGTGACGCGTTGAACGGTCCGGCGAATTAAGGTGTAAGACGCGGTGTGTTTCTCTCTGAGATAGTAGAGAAATGCCGCCAAGTTCGATCCATCGGAACGCAGAAAGCGGTTGTCATTAACATCCGCCGTTTTCTTCATAGGCGAGCTGCTACTTGTATCGTGGACATGATATAGGCGCCAACGATCGAGGTGACTTCGAACATAATCTGCAATTGGCTTTCCCTTGGGAGAGCTAATTCCGGCTTCCTTCCCTATCCGCGAAACCCCCTGTCCATAGGGCCCGGCAGGATATCTTTGCTTGTCCCAAAAATAAACCATTTCAGTGGCAGGAACGAGTTCATCGGACTGAGTCGGCGTTAGAGATAGCTCGTATTGGTTCACGCCCTCCTGAAAAGAAACGTGGAGCACAAGGGATTTTGTTATCTTTGAACCAAAATGCAGAACCTTCTCTGCTCCGCCGGCCTTGAGAACATAATCTTGAAGATGCGCCTCGCGAATTGCGTGGAGAAAGGAAAATACCCCTATAAAATTTGATTTACCCGATCCGTTTGGACCGATGACAACGTTAATTGCGCCAAGCTTTAGCTTTTCAATGGAGGCAATGCTCTTGAATCCTTTAACAGTGATCGTATCGAGTGC
>DATCDL010000429.1:0-12610 GCA_036510715.1 Acidobacteriaceae bacterium | reverse complement strand
GCGCGCCTCGAAGCTCAGGCCATGCAAGCCGAGCTCCGCGATGCCGGCATCGTCCTCACCCTGCGCTCAGCCGAGTTCGGCACCTTCTACTCCGACATCACCAAGGGCGCCTTCCAGATGTACATCCTCCGCTGGATCGGCTCCAACGAAGATCCCGACATCTTCCACTACGTCTACGCCACAGAGATGTTTCCCCCCAAGGGCGCCAACCGAGGCCATTACTCCAACCCCCGCATCGACGCCCTCCTAAGATCCGCCTCCGCCGACACCGATGAGTCCAATCGCCGCAACGACTACATCCAGATCCAGCAAATCCTCGCGCAGGACCTACCCACCATCCCCCTCTGGTTTCCCGATAACGTAGTAGTCCACTCCACCCGGCTCGCCAACCTCACCCTCGACCCCGGCGGAAGCTTCGACTTTCTACGAACCGCAGCGTTGCGTTAGTCGCCAAAGTTCTCCCTCGTTTGGTTTGTCATCCCGCAGGGATCTACCACCGCGCGGCCGGTGTAGACCCCGGCAACGGCGGTGACCGTACTATCTAGCTCCTCCTCGAACCGCACCGCGGGCTGTAGATCCTGGAAGCCTGTCTGATAACGCCGCAACAGATCGCGCATCTGCGGGCTTCCACAGATAGAAATCGTTCCGGACACCTGTTGTGTTGGCGCATGCAACAGAGCAAGGGAGGCCCGTGGCGCTGTCCGCACGGGGTCGCCAGATCGCCGTCGCTCCCACGCGGGAAAGCGTCGCTTCACGCCAGTATCCTCTCACACGATCGGTCTTTATGGTTTTGAACACGGACGCTGCTCATCCGCTGAGCACGGCGACTGTCGAGTTCCTGCGCTATGTCCTCAGCAGCCAGGGCCAGGCCGCCATGCGGCGCGAAGGAAATTATCTTCCGTTACCCCACGAGGTCGCCACGCACCAGCGAAAGATGCTGGCGCTGGTTCCGTAGCCTGGAGACCGTGGGCGATCGGCTCAGATGTCTGTTGTTGAGGAGTGTCGCTTCACGCATGGCCTGTTATTGGTAACCAATTTTGCGCTCCAGATGAAAAGCTGAAGTCGCTCGCTTGGAACGCACCCTCCCAGGATGAAGCTAATTTTATTTTAAATTCAGCTATAGCTCATCTATATCAAGGATTCTTAACCAGAGGATCTTAGGCGCTACGCAAATACATAAGGGCGGCTCCGTTAGAACTCTCAGAATTATCGACTCTGTTAGAAAGATACGAGGGAAAATCATGAAAGCTGTAGGAATTGTTCTCTGCATGGCAACCATGGCTGTTGCCTGCTCCAACCTCGCCATCGCGCAGCAAACGCGCGAGGAGGCCGTCCGCGGAATGCGTAAAGTCCAACCCAAAGAGATGGATGCTACTTATACCAAGCCTGCACCTTTTGCTCAAAAACTGGTAGATGCAGCCCTTGCCGAGCACCCTGAAGTTATTCTGATGGCGATCCATGCCGAAGCTCCCGGCCACAAAAATGTGATCGTCGCTTCCAACTTTGGCCGCATCGGCAAACTCGGAGACGTGGATGATATGCGCTGTATTCATACAGGCAAGCCCAACCTGGAAGTCGATGCCACAGGGAAGCACTTCGAAGCCGAAATTATCCTTCAGGATCAGTCCGGCAAAACCATCGGCGCGCTTGGCGTGGTTTTTAATTACAAGCCCGGAGACGATAAAGCCGCAATGGCTAAGACAGCGAAAGATATTGCCAATGAGATGAAGGCGCAGCTTCCGACGTCCCAAACGCTCTTCGGTCCCGCCGAGTAGCACACATCGAGAGCAGTGTGGTGATACTCAAGGGCTGCGGTTCGATTCTTCGCAACTGCTGGTACGCAGCCCTTGAGCTAAGCCTTCTGCTACGCCGAAATCACAGCATCAGTAAATACCTTTTCGACCGCTGAACCACCTAGGTCGCCCGTCAACATGCTCTTTGACTATAGACAGTTTCAAGCGCCATCTGCAGTCTGTCAGCGGCCTCCGGCTCATCGAGCCGATGCGAAATCAGAGTTGCCGATTGCAATAATGCTGTCGGGTTCGCAGCACATTTACTTGGTTCAAAGATTCGAAAACACCCGAGCTGTCACCCAACCCTCAAAGCTTTAAAGCAATCATTTTGTCCTGTGTCAGATCATGCATGGTATAGGGGATACCACCGATGCCAAGTCCCGATTGGCGACGTCCGGCAAATGGCATCCAATCAGTTCGAAAAGCCGAATGATTGTTGACCATGACTGTGGATGCATCGAGCAGTTTGGCTGCAGTCAATGCGACATCTATATCGCCTGCAAAAATGGATGCCTGAAAAGCTGTAGGCAGGCTATTGGCTCGGGTGATGGCGTCACCCATATCGCTATACCCATAAACGCAGGTGATTGGACCAAATATTTCGTCCTGAGATACATGAGCTGACGATGGGGGATCCACGATAATCGTTGGACAATAGATTCGATCGCTGACAGGCTCGCCTCCCGTCATCAGTTGGCCGCCGCCTTTCACCGCTTCGAGTACCCAGTCGTCTACTCGTTCGACTTCCTTGGACAGGATCAACGGTCCGACTTCGGTTTCAGCTAACGTGGGATCTCCAACTCTAAGTCTCTCAACCCGTTCTGTGAATCGAGCTACAAAGCTTTCTTTGATATCGTTGTGGACCAAGATTCGCTGTACAGAAACACAGACCTGGCCAGCATGGTAGTAGCCGCCTTTGACCAACGGCTCGACGACGCCGTCGAGGTCCGCCGAACGGTCGATGATCACTGGCGCAGCTCCACCATGTTCGAGCGCACATCTCGTACCGGGCGATAGCTGGGACCGCAAATGCCACCCAACTTTGGCTGATCCAATAAAGCTTAGAAATGCCACGCGCGAATCAATAACAGCCCTTTCGGCCAGCCCGATATCGTCGACGATCACCGCTTGACACCATGGCTCAGGCAGCCCCGCCTCATGGACAAGCTCAACAAAACGGAGACAACTAAGCGGGGTCGTCATGGCCGGTTTGATGAGTACCGGACAGCCGGTCGCAATCGCCGGAACAACTTGATGCACAATCAGGTTAAGAGGATGGTTGAAAGCCGAGACCGCGACAACCACTCCGATCGGCTCTTTAGTTGTGAATGCCCAGATGTCCTTGGACGCCGGGGTTAGCCCCATCGGAATTTCGCGGCCCGCCAAATGTTCAAGTTCGGAAGCACTAATCTCAATCCCATTGATTGCACGCGCTACCTCGGCTCTTGCATCGGCTAAAGGTTTGCCGCCTTCACGGGCAATGAGTAGCGCAAAATCATCAAACTCATATTGAACTAAGCGAGCGAGCCGTTTCAATATCTCTATTCGCTTGTAGGGGGGTAACCAGCTTGGACGATTCGCAAAACACCGCGCAGCGCGTTCAAGTTTTTGCTCTACACTTGCAGCATCATCCAGCGAAATATCTGCGATCACTCCACCGTCATATGGTTGGACTACCAACATCTACTATTCCTCCCATCTAGTCCAACTGAGTATTTTTACTCTTTAGCTCGTCGATGAGGACGCGTCTATTTTCAGAATAGTCAATTGGAACGATGACAAGATGAACTCCACCCATCTGAAACGCGGACTCTAAACTGGATTCCAACTCTTCGGTCGCAGCGACACGAGTACCGCGTGCGCCATAGGCTTCGGCGTATTTGACAAAATCAGGATTTCCGAAAGAAAGGCCAAAATCCTCGTACCCCTCTGCCTCCTGCTTCCATCGGATCATGCCGTAGCAATGGTCTTCCACAATCAGCACAACAATATTCAAGCCAAGGCGAATTGCAGTCTCCAGATCTTGCGAGTTCATCATGAAGCCGCCGTCACCGCAGACGGCCATAACGCGTTTACCTGGATAGAGCAATGCAGCCATCATTGCAGAAGGAAGACCGGCACCCATGGTAGCAAGAGCATTGTCGAGCAGAATTGTATTGGAGGTTTGGGTACGATAGTTTCTCGCAAACCATATCTTATACATGCCATTGTCCAGACAGAGGATGCCATCTTCCGACATCACCTGGCGGGTAGCGGCCACCAAACGTTGGGGCGCCACAGGATAGCGCGGATCATCGACTCCTTTCGCGATATGTTCATGCACCAAAACCTGTACCTTCCGGTAGTAGTCACAATCGAGTGAGAGCTTGCCTCCTAATGCGTCAGCCAATCGGGTCATACTGTCCGCGATGTCTCCGATGACCTCAAGGTGCGGAAAATAGATCTGGTCAATGTCCGCGACATTGAAATCAATATGAATCACCTGAAGGTCACGAGATCCCATCAGAAAGGGCGGCTTTTCGACCGTGTCGTGCCCGACCGCAATAATCAGATCAGCATGATCGATTGCTAGATGCACATAGTCGCCCTCCGAAAGAGCAGCGGTACCGAGATATAGATCGGAGTTTCCGCCGACGGCGCCTTTACCCATCTGCGTGTTGAGAAACGGGATCGCCAAACGATGCATTGCGGCAGAGAGTCCGGATGCGAGGCCGGGACGATTAGCTCCGCCGCCGATGACGATCAATGGACAACGTGAAGATGCAATCATGTTTGCCGCGCGCTCGACTGACTCCCGTGAGGCGACAGGTGCAAACACTGAACTGATCGGCACAATCGCCGAATGCTCAGATATTTGTCCGGCGATATCTTCGGGTAACTCCAGATGAACTGGCCCAGGTCGCTCTGCCTTGGCCACGCGAAACGCATCGCGGACCAAGGTGGGAATATTGCCTGCGTCGAGTACCTGCTTCGCGGATTTAGTTATGGGGCGCATCATCGCAACCGTGTCGATGATTTGAAATCTCGCCTGTCGGCTATGCAGAATGGGTTTTTGTCCAGTGACCATCAGCATTGGCATTCCACCGAGCGACGCGTAGGCTGCAGCAGTTACCAGATTAGTCGCGCCCGGTCCAAGAGTACTTAGACAAACGCCCGGCTTGCCAGTGAGGCGACCGTAGGTTGCCGCCATGAAGCCTGCGACCTGCTCGTGCCGCGTCACCACTAACTTGATCCTCGAAGTGCGAAGAGATTCGAGCAAGTCAAGATTCTCCTCACCTGGGACTCCGAAGACGTAGTCCACCCCTTCGTTTTCAAGAGCACGAACAAAGATCTCAGATCCTTTTCGGACGGAATGGGATGTGGGTAAAGTTGTCGCTGATATGGACGAAATATTCTTCGAATAATTGATCTCATTAACGCTTCGTCTGTCTCCGTTGTTGGTTGGCGCATCATGTTCCGCAAAGGTCTCTGCACTTGGAAGACTGTCTACTCTAGATTTGTCGTCGGTTGTTATATCTTTCATCACTAGCCTCTGCTGTTCACATGCACATGGCCACAGCTCTGAATGTATTTATCTGCGTTGCAAATGAGAAACAGATGAAGTGAGGATTAAGACGCCTACATCATGTCGTTTTGAGCTGCGATCGAAGGTCATGACCGCTTGATCACAATGCCGACGCTTAGAAAAACGATGAGAAATCTAGTTTGCGAGATCAACTAGAATGCTCTGCAGAGCGGCATATATGCAAGAGACGCCTTCAGTTGCGGAGCGGACAGGTCACACATAATGTGCATCTTCCCCGGCATGAAGCAGTTGGTAAACGCTAAGCCTCTGGAAGGGATAAGGCGAGCTACCCTAAAGCAGCTCGCCTTATGCTAGAAGATTATCTTCAGGGCAAATTGTGTTTGCCGTGAGGTGGTTGAGGTTGCTGTCAACGCACCGGCAGATGCGATGGGAGGGCCAATCCGTGCAGGATCTGGAGAGGAACTGTTTGGAGCGGGCGCAGCCGAGAAGAGTTGTGTGGCTGCCTTCAGTGGATTGGCATAGTTTGCGCGATTGAAGATGTTGAAGAGTTCCGCGCGGAACTGAATGTTGAAGTTCTCACCAAAGCTCTTTACATGATTGTTCTTGACCAAGGACATGTCGAAGTTCTGCAGTCCAGGTCCGTTGATGGAGTTACGTCCGGAATTTCCCAAGAAGGGATTGTAGCTTGCGGACTCGGCTGGATAGCTGAAGCAACTGGCGTTGATATAGTGAACCTTGTTCTGCTTGTTGATCGGGTTGCAACGATAATCGCGATTGGGGAAGCCGAAGGTATCTGAGCTACGCAAGCCCAATGGGTCACCACTGATCAGAGGCGTGATTGGAAGACCCGAGCTCAACTGGAAGATGCCCCCATACTGCCATCCATTCAGTACCCAACTTTCGGCACTCAAGGACTTCGGAGCGTCGGGTAGTAGGACAAGGTAGTTGAAGACAAAGTTCTGGCCAATGTTGAAGTCGGATACAGCAACCCTCCGATCGGGAGCAAAGAATGGCAGACTGCTTACCGAGTTAGCGAATGAATCCCCAAAGGTCGAGGACGAGCCATCATCCGTCGACTTCGACCATGTATAGGCGGCCTGCAATTGGAATCGCTTGATAAGCCGTTTTGTCAGACCTACCTGCAATGACGAATACTTAGAGTAACCGGTTGGCAACATCGCGCTGATCTGCCCGACGTTTGCGTTGAGCCTGTGGTTGGCTGTCGCCGGCAGGATATTGTTTGACAAACTTGGAAACTCATAGATTCCATTGCCCAGATTTGCCATCGGCTGCACTGTGTTGATGTCGTCCTCGCGGTATGCAATATCGACACCGTGCGACCCGGAAAATCCGACTTGAGCTGTCATCTCACCAGGCAACTCCTGTTGAATATTCAGACCCCACTGCTCCATGTAACTACGTTTCGGATGCTGTGGTGTGTAGCTGTACCGAAAGGTCGCAGGCGTGAGCTGAGAATATGCATTCTTCGGGAAGGTTCCAAGGAGTGCGCCCGCGCTGCTCACACTGCCAGACTGGAAGAATGGAGCGGAAAAAATACTCAACCCTTCAAACAGATAGTTGAGTGGCAATGCATCATAGATGCCGAAACCGCCATGTATGGCAGTCTTGCCGCCTTCAAATGGACTCCATGAAAAGCCTACGCGAGGAGCAAAGTTTTTCTCTGTCGGGTTGGAAAAGTAAGGAGAACCCAGGTTTGGCGATGCCGCTGTCAGAGTCGGCAGGTTGGCGAGCCGACCTGCCGTTTCCGTCGGCACTGTGGCCAATTCATAGCGCACTCCAAGGTTCAACGTCAGATTGTGAGCAACATGATAATCGTCCGTAACGTAACCTCCGTATACGGACTGACGAAGGTCCTTCGGTGAGGTCGTTTGCCCGAGCGGAGCATTAAAGCCGGTAGGCTGATTAGTCAGAAATCCGGAAATTGAGCTGAAGTTGAATTGGCCATTGGGGTTCGACGTTCCCAACTGGTTATTTTGCAATCGCTCAAAGGCAAAACCCGTCTTCAATGTGTGCCTTCCATGGGTCCAGTAGACGTCGTCATACAACTGATAGGAGTTGTAGTGAAAGACAAATTCACCGACTGCATGAAGTCCACCAGTGAAGTTAGAGAGTCCGCCGATGTTGATGAGGCCTACCGGCAGGTTCGGCACAAAGCCAAGACTTATATCCGAAGCTGCTGAATCGATCGCATTGAGTGTGGTTGGCGCATCGGAGACTACCCGGCTGTAACCCAAATGGAGCGTATTCAGAAGGTCAGCGGTGAAAATGTGCGACTCGCTGATTGATGCCATCTGGCGCTTGGCGAGATTGCCGGTGACCTTCTCGTTGAATGCGTCTGGAGAGGTGAGACTGCCGCTGTCCCAGAAGTAAGTGCCGGCCAACTGGTCCTTTGCTGAAATCTTGTGGTCCAGCCGAATAGTGAAATAGTTCTCTTTGGTGATGAACGGATCGTTGAATAGAAAGGTACCGGTGTCGCTTGTCCCTGTAGTGTATGCGGCTGGCAATGTCGGGCTATTGGGGATTGGATAGAAGGCGAGATAGGGTACGACTGCTGAATTCACCGGAACCTGTGTGTGACTGGAACAATTTGTTCCGCTGCAAAGGTATCCAACCCTCGCATCGGGCGAAGGCACGGTACTACTCGCATTTGTGCTATTGAACCAACGGAGGCCCTCATAGTCTCCAAAGATAAATGTGCGGTTCTTGATAATTGGTCCGCCGGCGGACGCGCCAAACTGGTTACGCCGCAACGGAGCAACTCTACGTGGAGAGTCGAAGGCATTACGTGTATCGAGAGCACTATTGCGAAAAAACTCATACACGCTTCCGTGTAGTTTGTTGCCGCCTGTCCGGGTGACCGCGTTGATAACCCCTCCAGCCGTCTTGCCGTAATCCGCGGTCGCAAGACCGGTTACTACAGAGAACTCCTCGATCGCGTCGACACCAAGGTTGCTGCCGATCACACCGCCAGGCCCGCCGTTTGAGTAGTCATTGATACTGATCCCATCGACGCGATAGTTGTTCATCTGCGGACGCGCACCACTCACAGTCAGTTGGTTACCCACGCCGCGATTTGCACGCTGATTGCTCACGGAAACAACTGATTGGGTGCGAACTGCCGAGACTCCTGGCTGCAGATTGGCTAGTGCCGCCCAGTCGCGGCCATTCAGCGGGAGGGACACGATTGTGTGCTCATTGACTACCGGCATCACGGTTGAGCTCACAAGGTCAACGACAGGTGCAGTTCCAGTGACAACGATCTTCTCATTCGTGCTACCCAACTTCAGTTTGAAATTTACCGCTTGCTGGGCTCCAACGTTCAAACCAATATTAACGTCAGTTTGGCTACCGAAGCCCTTTGCCGACACCTCTACCTGATAGCGACCTACAGGCAGATTCGGAATCGTAAAAAGACCGTCGCTGTTTGTTGCAGTGGTATTTGAAATATTTGTCGCCAGATTAGTGACCACGATCGTAGCGCCAGACACAGTTGCTCCGGACGGATCAGTAACGCCGCCCAGGATAGTACCCGTCGATACCTGTGCGAAAACGCCAGTCCCGGCACCGAGGACGATAGCAACAAGAATCAAAGCCTTAGTCTCTTTCAAGAATCGCATCATGATTACGGCACCTCTATACTGGCAAAACGGCCAGTGCGCTAACTGGAAAGCGGTAGTCCATGTCTCCCGATCGGTCTCTTATGTGCAACGCTCATCTCGGTCAATTCGAAATGAATGGACTGCCGGAAAGATGCAATCAGGATGACATATCCATTTATGAGTTATGGAATGAAGCCCGTCTGAAACTGACATAAAAAAATATTCAGATATATTCCCCTGCCAAAGAACAGAAAGGCGTCGGCAGACGCCCGAATGCCGTTCAATGAGGTCATGGAACGCTTGGCCATTTTTATACCAGTTGGCCTCATCCCAACCGGTACAAAACATCAGGTGCCCCAGCCGTACAGATGGCCACAAGAGTAATCGCATTCAATCGGAAGCTAAAACTTTTGTCGTCATACCGTCGCTCATGCTTGTAACGCCGCACCGGTTACGACACTGTAGCGGCCTGCGACCGAAGGGCGCAACATCCGTTGAAACGATTTACATCTCAACTCAAAATATCGCAATAAGATAAATCAGGACGTTGCGGGTTGGCATAGCTCCAGTGCCTCCATTCCTATGAATCCTTTCCCGCCGATGCAAGGTGGGGTGTCACGAATACAGGTCCTTCGAGATATCAACAGCGTCCCAACATAGCGGAGGCGCTGGGCATTATGGCAAAACTGGAAAACACGGAAATGCCGACGGAGTTCTTTATGGTTATTTGGCTTAGAAGTCGTCGAGGCTCGCCTTCGACCTCCGTTATCAGCCGGCGAGCGTGAATGACGGTGACAAACGTGAAACTCTATCGAGATCGCGGTAAATGAACGCACTTTCATTTAGGCTTCAGCCTTTTCTCATCCAGAAAACCTAATCTGGAGTAATTCTGAGAACACTCAGATATTGAATGAGATACGTGTCCGCTGTAGTTCCCCACAGTTCGGGTGATTTATCGACGACGGAAAAGATTGCACTACTTCAAACTCAGGACGGATCGCATATAATGACCTTTCAACTCGTACTCTTTCGAGATTTTCACTGCGTTCTGCGTGGGTGATTGTGTGGCGTTTATTTCATGTTCCGAGTTCGCTAATTAGACGGCAGTTGGCGAGGTGATCAAAGCAATGCGAATTCTGATAATCGAAGATGAGCCAAAGGTTTCGGACTTGGTGAAGCGCGGTCTAATGGCAGAACGATACGCGGTGGATGCCGTGGGAGACGGGCGGGAGGGACTTGAGTTCGCCGATGCATATTCGTATGACCTCATCATTCTCGATCTCATGCTGCCGGGGCTTACAGGTCCCGAAGTACTTCAACGAATTCGTCGCACCAACACTTTTATTCCGGTGCTGGCACTTACTGCGCGCGATTCGATCGACGACAAAGTACATCTCTTCGAACTTGGCGTTGACGATTATCTGACAAAACCCTTTGCTTTCGCGGAATTGCTGGTTCGAGTCAAGGCACTCCTTCGTCGCGGTCCGGTCAACCGCTCCAGCACACTGCGCATCGGCGATCTCGAATTAGACCGCTTGTCGCAACAAGTGAAGCGGGCGGGACGGCGAGTGGATCTTACAGCGAAGGAATATTCTCTGCTTGAATACTTAATGCAGAATGCTGAGCGGGTACTGTCTCGCAACATGATCATCGAACATGTCTGGGATCAGAGCTTCGACGGCATCACCAACATCGTGGATGTTTATGTGCGCCATCTGCGAAGTAAAGTGGATGATGGCTACAAACCTAAAATGATCCATACGGTGAGGGGTACAGGCTATGTGATTCGCGCAGCAGGAATCGAGCCATGAACCGGAAATCGCTCCGGTACCGTATCACGAGTTTTTTTGTGGGATTCCTTGCTCTTGCCCTGGTGGTCTCTAGTATCGCTGTTTACCTTGGCGTAAGAGCGTTCCTGACGAGATCCCTGGAGCAGACATTAGCTAATAATGCCCGAAACATCGCAACCGACTACCTTGCACAAAGAAATATTAAAGGAAATGGATGGTTTCTTGGCGAACTCACAGAAGCCTATCCTCCAGGTCTTGGAAATCAATTCGTGCGCATCTCCCAAGGTGGCAAGGTGCTTTTCGACTCGGGTGACATGCGCGACCCTTATGTAAGTACGTCCAAGCTCCCGATGCCATCGAAGTCCGCCTGGGTGAATGCGATCCATCGCGAGACGGCAGCCAGTGGACAGCGCCTGATGATCTATACCCTTGCCTACCGTACATCAGACGGGTCCCAGGCCTTAGTCGAAAATGGGGCAACAATCGAGTCGATCCGACATGTGCTGCGCACCCTTTTCGTGATTCTGCTTGTGACTACACCTGTAATCCTGATTGTTGCATCCATTGGCGGCTATGCTTTGATGTCGCATTTGCTGCTTCCCGTCGTGGTGTTGACCGACCAGGCTGAGAGGATAGGGCGAAAGGACGTGGGCGAAAGGCTGCCCGTGATTCGAAGTGGCGACGAATTGGAGCGCCTTTCCCTTTCGCTGAATCGGATGATTGAACGACTGGAAGATACGCTCGCGCACAATCATCGATTCTCCGCCGACGCGTCCCACGAACTGCGAACCCCGCTGACCATCATACGTGGCCAGCTTGAAGAATTAACCCAGAGATCCGATCTATCCGCGGCGGCAAAGGACGGCATAGGCAGCGCGCTAGAGGAAGCAGACCGTATGTCACGCATTGTTGAGAGCCTTATGACCATCACCCGACTGGACTGCGGCGGAGAGCGCATCCAGATGATCCCCGTAGACTTGATGGCGATGGCTTCCACAACCGTGGAGCACATGCATCTGCTTGCGGACGAGAAGAACATCTCTCTCCTCTGCAAGCGAGGTCTACCGGTCTATGTGATAGGAGATCCGATGCGTTTGAAGCAGGTTATGGTCAATCTTCTGGATAACGCCATCAAATACACCCCCTCTGGCGGCGCCGTTACAGTTAATGCCGTGACCGAAGGAGAACGGGCCGTAGTGAGCGTTTCAGACACGGGTATCGGCATTCCGGAAGAAGCTGTGCCGTTCATCTTCGACCGCTTTTACAGAGCGGACAAAGGACGCTCTCGCGACTCCGGAGGAGTCGGCCTTGGACTTGCTATCGTAAAGTCTATCTGCACTGCCCATGACGCCGCAATCTCTGTGCAGAACGGCGATGGTCGAGGAACGACAATGCAAATAAATCTACCATTACTCCGGCCATCCCCTTCTCAGATCAATGATACTCAGAAGGCTGTTGAACGAGGTCCGGGAGGATATCTGCGAGTAGCAGATGATGGCCCTGAAGAGAAGACGGTCCAATCAACTGAGACTTATTAGACGCGAACAGTGTCGCAGATCACAGCGATATGAAGACGCGATCCATTGATGCGCGGTCCTGAAGAAACGATCAGACGCAATATTTTCGTTATAGTCGAATCCAGCAATATGCGCCGCTGCCCACGGCGCTGCAGCAGGTTTTTACTGCCCATTTTTAATTTGCGGTGAATGAGGTATCAAGAGGTCAAGGATAGTTCTATTGTTTCCTCTGAAAGTATATCCATCACCTCAACTTGCGGCTCTTCCTTGAACGGCTTTTCATGTGCGCTTCATCTTGGATCTATTGCGCGAGTATTTAAAGGTATGGACATCTAAAATCCATCGGTTGCGGCCAAAGAGTTAA
>DATCDL010000428.1:0-8542 GCA_036510715.1 Acidobacteriaceae bacterium | reverse complement strand
CTCGGCGGCTTCGCGTAGCTCGGTTGGAGGGTCATTGGTGAGGCGCTGTTGCAGGAGGGTGAGCATTTCTGCGGCGGTCTTGCCGGTTGCGCAGACGATGAAGATGCGATTGAACTTTGCTTCGTAAGCGCGGTTGGCGGCGGCTAGCTCGGCCTGAGTGTCAGCGGAGAGTTGGGCGGCGGATTGTTCGGCGGAGGACCAGGTGAGGCTTTGGGTGGTGGCGGATTTGGCGTGTTGCTCGCCGATGCGTGGGTGGGAGTCGAAGGCTTGCTGCCACGCAGATGCGGAGAGGGAACGCCAGACGATGTCGGCGGTGCAGGTGAGATCGAAGGGGGTTTGGAAGGGTCGGAGTGCGGCGAGGTTTTCGGCCCAGGCTTGCGATCCGTTGCAGGGGAGGATGGCCTCGGCGGCGGCGCGCGCGTCGAGAGCGTTCCATCTGGCGAGAGTCGAGTTGGCGGCCTGCGTCTCGGTCATCGTGAGTGCGATTAAGTGCGGAGTGAGTTAATGCGTGTGAGAGATCAGGATAACGTGTGCTCGCGGCCGGGGGGTGTGATTGAGAATACGTCGCCGGTGGCGGAAGGGGAGGCGCCTGCAGCGCCTCGGTTGAAGACGCGTTGGCCTCGGAGCCAGGTGGAACGGACTTGGCCGCGGAGGGTTTCGCCGAGGTAGGGAGAGATCTTGTGGCGGTAGTGGAGCATGTCTTCGGTGAGGGTGAAGAGTGCGTCGGGGTCGAAGGAGACGAGGTTGGCGTGCTTGCCGGGCTCGATGGAGCCGAGGTGGGTGGAGAGGCCGGCTAGTTTTGCGGGGGCGGTGGAGGTCCATTGGGCTAGTTGGGAGAGAGTGAGCTCGCGGCGGGTGCACTCGGTCCAGAGGACGGAGAGCGCGGTGGAGAGAGAGGGGATGCCGCCCCAGGCCAGGTCGAAGCGACCGGGCTGTTCACCCGGTGCGACGTGGTCGGAGTGCAGGCGCTTCATGTGGGGTGGGCAGGGGGAGTGGTCGGTGGCGATGAGATCGATGGTTCCGTCGAGCAGGGCCTGCCAGAGTTGTTCGCGGTTCGCGGCGCTGCGGATCGCTGGCGCGGACTTGAAGAGGGTTGCGCCGTCAGGAATGTTTTCGGAGGCGCAGTGCAGGAAGTGGGGGCAGGTTTCGACGGTGAGGGGAAGGCCTTCGCGCTTCGCAGCGGCCAGCAGAGGCAGCGCCTCGGCTGTAGACAGGTGAACGATGTGGAGGCGGAAAGGCTGCCCGCGGTAGTGGGCTTCCCTGCAGAGTTCGAGGAGCATCTCGATGGCTTCGAGCTCGGCTTCGTCGGGACGGGAGGCGAGATAGGTGGAGTACTTGCGCCAGTCTGCGCCGGTGGCGTTGAGGTGCGCGACAGCGGCGGTGATGGAGGGATCGAGCTCGGCGTGGACGAGGAGCGGGAGGCCGGTGCGGGCGATGTGCGGGAGGGCTCGCTCGAGGTGGGCGCGATCGATGGCGGTGAAGCCGTCGCAGCCGGGATAGATGAGGAAGCACTTGAAGCCTGCGACGCCGGCGAGTGCGAGGGGTTCGAGTTGATGCTGATTGTCGTCGACGCAGCCGCCCCAGAAGGCGTAGTCGATCATGCACTGGGATGAGCCGTTGGAGCCGCCTGTTGCTGCGGCTTCGCGCTTCAGTTCGAGAGCGGCGACGCTGGTGGTTTCGGGGAGGCAGTTGAGGGGCATGTCGATGAGGGTGGTGAAGCCTCCGGCAGCAGCGGCGCGGGTGGCTGTGGCGAAGCCTTCCCACTCGGTGCGGCCGGGTTCGTTGATGTGGGTGTGGGCGTCGACGAGGCCGGGGAGGAGGGCGAGATTGTCGAGATCTTCGACGGGGATGTTGGCGGAGAGTTCGGAGAGAGGCTTGATGGCGGCGATGTGCTCGGCGTCGATGAGGACTGCGGCATCCTGTTCGCCGTGGGGCGTGATGACGCGACGGGAGCGGAGAGCATGTACCATATTGCTGATTAGATCAAAAACAGAGGGTAGAGGATAGAGAGTAGAGGGTAGAGACAGCCCTTGTACTCGAGAGGCGAGTGTTTCGCTGGAGGCAGGATGCAGAGCAATCCGGAGTTTATGCAGCAGGCGATTGCGCTGGCGACGGAGAACGTTGTGAGCGGGCGCGGTGGGCCGTTTGGTGCGGTCGTGGTGAAGGATGGCAAAGTAATCGCGACGGGCGTGAACCTGGTGACGGCGTTGAATGATCCAACGGCTCACGCGGAGGTGACGGCGATTCGCAATGCGTGTCAGCTGCTGGAGACGTTTGAGCTGGATGGATGCGATGTGTATACGAGCTGCGAGCCTTGCCCGATGTGCCTGGCAGCGATTTATTGGGCGCGGTGTCGCGCGATTTATTACGGGAATACGGCTGCGGATGCGGCCAATGTAGGATTTGATGATTCGTTTTTGTATGCCGAGATGAAGAAGCCGCTGAGTGAGCGCGCGATTCCTATCGAGCAGATGCTGCCGGATGAAGCACGGGCGAGTTTTGCGGCGTGGCGCGATGCAGGCACGAAGGTGGTCTACTAGATGGCAGTTGAGCGAGGACGGAAAGTTTTGCGCATTGGATTGTTGGGATTCGGAACGGTAGGAAGCGCGTTTGCTGAAGTGCTCGCGGCCTCAGGGAATGAGGATGTGCGGATTACGCATGTGTTCAATCGTGGAGTGGAGCGCAAGCGTGGGCACGAGCGCGCGAAGTTTGTGGCCGCTGGTGCGGTGTGGACCGAGCGCGTCGAGGATGTGCTTGGAGCTGCGGATGTGGACGTGGTGGTGGAGTTGATGGGTGGGCTGGACCCGGCGGAGGGCTGGCTGCGTGCGGCTCTTGCATCGGGCAAGCATGTGGTGACGGCGAACAAGCAGTTGATTGCGTATCGCGGAGCGGAGCTGTTTGCGCTGGCTGCGGAGAAGGGTGTGCAGCTGTTGTATGGCGCGGCGGTGGCTGGGGGCGTGCCGGTGATTCCCGGGATTGCGCAGGGGCTTAGCGGCGATGTGATTACGCGGATCAGCGGGATTGTGAATGGGACTTGTAATTTTATTTTGAGCTCGATGGAGAGCGGCGCGGATTACGGCGAGGTGTTGAAGAAGGCGCAGGCTGCGGGGTACGCGGAGGCGAATCCTTCGGCGGATGTGGATGGGTTCGACGCGCGGGCGAAGCTTTGCGTTCTGGCGAGGCTGGCGCTGCATGCGGAGATTGATCCGGAGCAGGTTCCGGCGGAGACGATCTCGACGATCTCGGCGGTGGACTTTTCGTATGCGAAGGAGTTGGGGTGCACGGTGCGGCAGGTGTCGCGTGCGGAGCTGGCGGATGGGGTGGTGAGCGCGAGCGTGGGGCCGATGCTGGTGCCGAAGACGTCGCCGATTGCGTGGTCGCATGGGACTCAGAATATGGTGGTGACGAGCGGGCGGTTTGGCGGGGATGTGGTGTTCAGCGGGCATGGTGCGGGCGGGCATCCTACGGCCGTTGCGGTGATGAGCGATGTGCGGGCTATCGCGGAGGGGAGCGTGCAGGTGCGGCTGCCGGCGAAGAAGATGAAGGTGGTGGGAGATGTGGTGGCGCCGCACTATCTGCGGTTTGTGGTGGCCGATGAGCCGGGAATTGTGGCGGCGATTGCGGGCGCGCTGGCGAAGGTGGGAGCGAATATTGATTCGATCCTGCAGCATCGCGGGTTTGGCGGCGACCGGTTGCCGTTTGTGGTGACGACCGAGCCTTGTTTCAGCTCGACGCTGAAGGGGGCGGTGGCGGAGATGGCGGCGATGCGGTTTATGGTGGAGCCGCCGGTTTGTTTGCAGATGCTGGTGGTGGATGATCGGGAGACCGATTAGGAAGCAGGAAATAGGAAGTAGGGCGCGGGGATCAGTGGATTATTGGTGGGTGAGGGTGATGTAGAGTTCGGAGCGGAGCTTCCAGCCGTCGGGGGTGTGGTGCCACATGGCCATGTAGGTGCCTGTGTAGGCTACGTTGCCGTTGGGGTCGGTGCCGATCCAGTGGCCTTGTTCGGCGGCGATGGGGTGGGCCGTGGAGACCTGCACCGTGTCCGTGACGCGCTCGTAGCTGAGCGATGTTTTGGGTGAGTTGAAGTCCTGCTGGAAGAGCTTGAGGTAGGCAGCGCGCGAGGGGACGAAGCTGCCGTCTCCGACGACGGCGACGAAGTCCTCGGCGAGCGAGTCGCCGACGCCGAGCAGGTTGCGGCGCTTGATGGACTGGTTGGAGAAGACGCGTGATGCGCGGATATTGGCTTCGTCCTGGGCGGGGTCGGTGGTCATGGATTTGTTGTAGCAGGTTGGGGGCGGTTGCGCTAAAGGCCGATGGGTCGGGCCTTCAGCCCTCTGATTTTCTCGCCGATCGTAACCCAGGGCGTTGCCCTGGGCTGTGATGGAGCGCGCCGTTGGCGCTTAGTGCGACGGTTTGTTTGGTTCGGAGCGGAGTTAGTACTTGGGGAGGGATTTGTCGATGCGGTCCGCCCAGGCCAGGATGCCGCCGGCGAGGTTGCTGACGTTGGTGTAGCCGTTCTCTTTTAGGATGAGGGCGGCGCGTTGGGAGCGGGCTCCGGATTTGCAGTGGACTACGATTTCGGTGGTCTTGGGGAAGGTGAGGCGATGGAAGTTCTGGGTGAGTTCGCCTACCGGGATGAGGGGGGCGCCGATGTCGACGATGGCGTACTCGTGGGCCTCGCGGACGTCGAGGACGAAGGGCGCGGTGCCAGCGTCCATGCGGGCTTTGAGCTGCTCAACGGACATCTGCGGGATGCCGTCGACGACGGGGAGATCGGCGGTCTTGCCGTGGGAGCTGACTTCCAGCGGGCCGACTTCTGTGGGCTTGGGGATGCCGCAGAACTGGTCGTAGTCGATGAGTTCCTTGATCTCGTGGGTGCCGCACAGGGGGCAGTCGGGATTTTTGCGGAGCTTGAGGGTGCGGAAGGCCATGGCCGCCGCGTCGACGAGCAAGAGGCGGCCGATGAGAGGTTCGCCGAGGCCGAGGATCAGCTTGATGACCTCGGTGGCCTGGATGATGCCGAGCAGGCCGGGAAGGATGCCGAGGACGCCGCCCTCTGCGCAGGAGGGGACGAGGCCTGGCGGCGGGGGTTCGGGGTAGAGGCAGCGGTAGCAGGGGCCGGCCTCGGTGGCGAAGATGGAGGCCTGGCCTTCGAAGCGGTAGATGGAAGCGTAGACGTTCGGCTTGTTGCCGGAGAGGACGCAGGCGTCGTTGACCAGGTAGCGGGTCTGGAAGTTATCGGTGCCGTCGGCAATGACGTCGTAGTCCTTGAAGATGTCGAGCGCGTTGGCGCTGGTCAGCATGGTGTTGTGCTTGATGATATTGGTGTTTTTGTTGAGGCCGTTGAGCATCTTCTCGGCGGAGTCGACTTTGAGCATGCCAACGGTGGATTGCGAGTGGATGATCTGGCGCTGGAGGTTGGATTCGTCGACGACGTCGAAGTCGACCAGGCCGAGGGTACCGACGCCGGCTGCGGCGAGGTACATGGCGAGCGGCGCGCCCAGGCCGCCGGTTCCGACGCAGAGGACCTTCGCTGCCTTGAGCTTCTGCTGGCCTTCCATGCCGACTTCGGGGAGGATGAGGTGGCGGGAGTAGCGGGCGATTTCTTCGTTGGTGAGCTTGGGGAGGGTTTGCTGATCGAGAGTGGCTGGCATAAGGATTCCTGACTAATGGAGATGCGCTGCGCGGGAGAAAAGATTCTGCTCAATCGCGCAACCGCCGACCTTCAGTTTACCTGTGGTGGGCAAACGCACGGACGAGATGTTAGTTTACTGACGGACTTTAAGTCCTTCAGGAGGAGTCGGCTGTGCGTCTCGTTGCCTTAGCGCTTTTGGTTGCCACGTTTGGGGTTTCGGCGGCAGGACAGACTGCCACGCAGCGCCCGCCCATGGGTTGGAACAGCTGGAACCACTTTGCGGGTCATGTGACGGACGCCAATGTGCGCTCGGCCGCCGATGAGTTGGCGAGCACTGGGATGCGCGATGCGGGGTACGTGTATGTGAACCTGGATGACACCTGGCAGGGCAAGCGCGACGCCAACGGCGTGCTGCACCCGAACAGCCGGTTTCCGGATATGAAGGCGCTGGCGGATTATGTGCATTCGAAGGGGCTCAAGTTCGGCATTTATTCTTCGCCGGGAGCGAAGACCTGCGGTGGGTACGCGGGCAGTCTTGGGCATGAGGCGCAGGATGCGAAGATGTATGCCGCGTGGGGTGTGGATTTTTTGAAGTACGATCTGTGCTCGTTCTGGGACAACATGCGTGCCGAAAGGGAAGCGCATCCTGATGATCCGATGGCCGAGTACAGGCTGATGATTGCGGCCTATCAGAAGATGGGCGATGCGCTGCGCGCGACCGGGCGGCCGATCGTTTACAGCCTTTGCCAGTACGGCATAGATGATCCCTGGAAGTTCGGTCCGGGAGTGGGCGGGACGATGTGGCGCACGACCGACGACATCGACGACACGTTCCAACGGATGATGAATATTGCGTATGCGCAGGTGGGTCTGGGCAAGTACACGTCGCCGGGCCATTGGAACGACCCGGACATGCTGGAGGTGGGCAATGGCGGCATGACGACCGAGGAGTACCGGACGCACATGAGCCTGTGGGCGGTGCTGGGCGCGCCGCTGCTGGCGGGTAATGACCTCAGCAGGATGTCCGCGGCGGACAAGTCCATTCTGATGAATCGCGAGGTGATTGCGATCGACCAGGACGCGCTGGGTAAGGGCGGCGACCGGGTGCGGCAGATCGGCGACTTCAGCGTATGGGAGCGGCCGTTGACGGGCGGACGGACTGCGGTGGCGATTGTGAGTGCGTCGTTGGGAGGACGGGATGTGCCGATTGACCTGGCGACGATTGGGTTCCCCAAGGGCGCGAAGGTGCGCGACGTGTGGGCTGGCAAGGACCTTGGCCGCTTGCACGGTGTGATGAACCGGCACTACCCGGGACATTCGGTGATGCTGCTGATTTTGTCGGAGTAGGTGCGGACGCGGATGGTGGCGCGCCGGGATTTAGCGGCTACAACAGAGGGAGTGTGCGCCGCCGGCGATGGAGGGGATGATGGTCAGCTCGTCGGTTGGTGAGACCGGGCTGTCTTCCTTGTTGGGGAGGTAGCGGACGTCGTCTTCGTTGAGGTAGACGTTGACGAAGGAGCGCAGCTTGCCTTCAGCGGTGAAGAGGTGTTGCTGCATGGCGGGGTGCGCGGCGGTGAGAGCTGCGAGGCCCTCGGCTACGGTGGCTCCTTCGACGGATACGGTTTCCTGTTTGTCGGTGTAGGCGCGGAGTGGTGTTGGGATGTGAATTTCCATTGGCTTAATTATCTCTTATTGGGTTATTCGATTGCGATGAACTGGGGAACGAAGGCTTTGTCTTCTTCGCTGGTGCCGGTGAGGAGGAAGCTGTTGGTGATCTGGGCGGCGGCTTGTTCGACGGCGGTGATGACGTAGGCGCAGCTGAACCAGTGGGCTTCGGCGAAGTCGGTGGGGGACCACTGGGCGGGGTGGTCCGGGTGGGAGTGGTAGAAGCCTACGATGTCGAGGCCTTGTTTGCGGCCTTCGCGCTGGGCTTTGATGAGTTCCTGGGGGGCGATGTTGTAGCGGTTGTGGGCGCTGTCAGTGCGGGTGTTGCCGGCGCGGATGAGCACGGTGACGTGGAGATTGTCACCTGAGGATTTGCCGAGAAGGATGCCGCAGCACTCGTGCGGGTAGGTTTCTTCGCCGTGGGTGCGGAGCTGCTGGTAGAGGTCTTTGGAGAGGAGAAGGCTCATTTTAGTGGCTAGTGGTTAGTGATTCGTGATTGTGAGAACGGGGTTGGCCGTTGAGGCGACGCGATATTGTTCGGGGTCCTTCGACTGCGTGCTGCGCACTCCGCTCAGGATGACAGATTTTAGTCTCTGCTCAGGATGACAGATCTTTATTGGCAGCGGACGTCTTAGTTGGCGGGGGATTCATTCTCCTTCGGTCTTTTCGGTCCAGAAGCGTTCGCTTAGGTATTTGTCGGCGGAGTCGCAGAGGATGGTGACGATGACGGCTTTGCGGCCGGCGCGGGCCTCTTCTTCGGCGATGTCGAGGGAGGCAGCTACGGCTCCGGCTGCGGAGACGCCTACGAGCAGGCCCTGGGTTTTGCCGAGGCGTTTGGCCATGATGTAGGCGCGCTCGGTGGGCATGTCGATGTTGCGGTCGGCGAGGTGCGGGTCGTAGATGGGCGGGACGATCGCCGTGGCCATGTGCTTGAGGCCTTCGAGGCCGTTGAAGGGCGAGTCGGGCTGCATGGAGATGCACTGGATCTTCGGGTTCAGCTCGCGCAGGCGGCGGGTGGCGCCCATGAAGGTGCCGCTGGTGCCGAGGCCGGCGACGAAGTGCGTGAGCTGGCCGGAGGTCTGCTCCCAGATCTCGTTGGCGGTGCCGTAGTAGTGGGCGCGCCAGTTGTTGTCGTTGCCGTATTGGTCGGCGTAGAAGTATTTTTCGGGCTGGGCCGCGGATAACTCGCGTGCTTTGCGGATGGCGCCGTCGGAGCCGTCGGACGGATCGGTCCAGATA
>DATCDL010000427.1:0-3855 GCA_036510715.1 Acidobacteriaceae bacterium | reverse complement strand
TGATATACGGTTACGACACCACGATCGATGGGCTGATCGCTCGTCGAGTGGAGCAGGGTTGCGAGAAACGCGCGTCGTGGCGGAGTCGGGCGCCACGGCGTAAGAACCGTCGCGGCGATTCGATGCGCGTCGGGGCCTGAGACGCGAATCACTGCAATGGCGCTCCTGGCACCCGCCGTTGCCTGCGCAACGATGGTGTCGGACGAACCCGGAAGCACGGAACTCATTCGCCAGCTGGGGACACGGTGAGCGTGTCGCCCGGTTCGAGAACTCTTACATCCGGACCCCGATCATGCGTTTCCAATAATCGGCGAAGTACTCGAATGGCATCGTATGGTCCTGAGGTAATGTGTCGAAAGGTGCCCCAGTGAAAGGGTATGAGTATTCGAGCATCCAGCTGAACGAACAGCGATAGCGCATCTGCAGCGGTAAGATGGCCTCGACGAAAAAAATACTCCTTCCACTTGGGCGCATAGCCTATCGGCAGCAGAGCTACATCGAGCCTTCGGGGTGCAAGTTGTTTGGCAAGCGCAAAGACATTCGGACAAATCGCCGTGTCGCCGGTGAACAGCACTGAGACTTTTCCGTCATCGAGCAGGTACATGATCGCTTCGCCGCGCCAGCGATCCATGACGTACCGAGCGCCCGAGTGCGATGCCCTTCTTGATGTAACCAAGACGGAGCCGACCTGAACGGGCGTTCCCGGAACCATTGCGCGTGCGAAGGGAAAGCCCGAGTGCTGCAGCCAGTGTGCGACTGCTGTCGGTGCGTAGATCGGAATGCCATCCGGCAATGCGTGCAGTGAGCGAAAGGACAGATGGTCCGCATGCGCATGCGTAAGAACGATGGCATCAATACGCGGAAGCTCGGCTATCTCTATCCCGGGAGCTGTGACACGCGGGAGGAGAGCGCCGAGCTTTGGGTCGAAATTTGGATCGGTGAGAATAACGGCATCTCCGAAACGCAGGAGCAATGTCGCATGGCCGATGTAGGTGACGTGCAACGAGTCCACGGCATTCGTTGCTGTTGAGGATCTCGACAGCTGGTCGCTATCCACTCGCCGGTGTCACTGTCAGCTTGGCACGTTCACGCGCGATAAGCCACTGCTGTGGAAGCGTTGCGATATTTTGCACTGCGTAATAGAGGTTAAGGCCGGCAGCCAAGCGCCAGAAAAACACTACCATCATTACCGGAAACACATACGCCATCATCTTCGCCTGTGGATTCGGCGGCGATGCGCGCAAACTAATCCAGGACAGTACGAACATCGAGATTCCCATAGCAGCTGGCAGGATGAAAAACGGATCGCGTTGGGACAGATCAGGCAGCCAGAGAAAGGAAACTCCTCGAAATTCGATACTGTTCTGAAATACGAAATACAGGGCGTACAGCACCGGCATTGGGATGAGCATCGGCAAACAGCCGGCGAGAGGGGTGAAGGGACTCATCCCGTGATCTCGATACAGCTTTCCCATTTCGGTTTGGAGCTTTTCCGGTTGTGATTTGTAGCGCTTCTGTATCTCCTGCAGCTGCGGCTGGATGCGCTGAAGCTTGAGACTGTTCCGCATCGCTCCCTGATTCAGCGGCCAGAGTAGAATGCGTACGGTTACGCCGAAAATGATCAGCACCCAGCCATAGTTGGTGCGCAACCCATCATGAATCCAAAGCAGTATCTGCATTACGACGTTGGCGAACGGTTCTACGACGGCGCGCAGGATCCCGCCATACAGGTTCACGTGGTCGAGATCCTGCCCCATCTGATGGAGACGTCGCCATTCCTGCGGCCCGGTATAGAGCTGGAACGCAAACTCACCTGATTTTGTCAGAGGTTGGATAAGCAGTCCATCAGCTGCCGCAACTGCTTTCGGCTGATGCAGTCCCCGAGTAAACACCGCGGCGGAAAATGCTTGTCCCGGTGCCTTGGAAATAATGGCAAGCAGGAAGTACTTATTCTTGCTCGCAACCCATGCAAGTGGCTCTGGCTCGATCTTCGGTGCAAGAGAATCCAGCTTTGAAAATGAAACACTACTTACACCATCTTGAACTGGCTTTACCACATAGGCCAGACTTCGCAGGTCATCGCTCGAATCAGCTTCAACAATTGGAAGACCCTGGTGCAGTCTGATCAACAAATCGGTGGATGGGTCAGCTCCAATAACCGATCCGTGCACGTTTGCGAGATATCCATCTGGTGCAAAAGCGTAGCTGATCGTGATGTGCTTATTGTTCACTGCCGCTGTAAATGTCACGCCTGCTTCATTGCTTTTCATGCTCGAGTCGACATTGAATTTCAGTCGATCGAGGTGAATCGTGTCCGTTTTAGTCGCGAGTTCATAGCTCAACAACCGAATACCTGGGCGGCCAAGAACAATGTTCTTACCCGACTTTGGTAGCACACGATAGTCCTTCAGCACAACATCAAGCGGCACCGCTCCAAGTGAAGCGAAGCGATATATTGCCTTTGACGTGCTGATGACGAGTGTATCCCCAATCGGCGCTGCGCCGCGTTCATGGGCTACCGACGTGTCGGACTGCGCGATGGGAGCTGGCTCAGGAATTTTCGCACTATCGCTTTGCGAAGATTTCTGCACCGAATCAGCTATGGACACAACTGCGGTACTGTCCGCCGTTACTCTCCTGGGAGCAGCTGGTGTCGGAAACAGTTTCTGGGAAACAACGATGACAATCGCAGCCAGAACAAGTGCAAGAAGGAGTCGCTTTTCCATGAATGACGAAGGGATTACGGCACGGGATCGTAACCGCCAGCACAAAACGGATGGCAGCGACTGAGCCGGCGCATGGTAAGGATCAACCCTTTCGCGGCTCCATATCGCTCAAAAGCTTCAACCGCATACGCAGAGCAGCTCGGGAGAAATCGACAGGAAGCAGGGAGAAAGGGAGACAATACAACTTGGTAGCCTCGTACCAGGAAAATCAGAACCCAGCGCATTTACTGTGTCGAGAAGAGATGTTGCAGACGATCTCGTCCCTCAATGAGTTCCTGCTCCAACGATAGGAACGAGGCGTTATATGCGGCTGGTTGCGCGCGAACGATCATATCGACAGGAGGAATCCGCTTCAACACTTTCAGGCGGACGATTTCCCGGAGTCGTCGCTTTAGTTGATTCCGCTCCACGATGGAGCGTCCATGCTTGGGAACAATAAAGCCTATGCGCGGATGAAGCAGAAGGGAAGCGACCACGCGGAACTCGAGATGCTGAGTTCGTAGTCGCTTCCCTTCACGTAGTACACCACGCAATTGACCACCCCGCGTAAGACGATGATTCCGCGGGAAGTCGTTCTTTCCGATTACCGTCAGGCGCCCGCGTACTTCGAGGGAAGGCGCACGGTGAGCAGCTTACGCCCCTTTCTCCGACGTCGATTCAGGACATCACGACCCCATCGAGTTGACATCCGCTCACGGAAGCCATGGGTTCTGATGCGACGCTTATTTCGGGGTCGGTACGTGGGCTTGCCCATGACTACTCCAAACGTGCAGTACAGAAGAGAGAAAGTCGATCGGAAACAGAACGCTAAAGGTAGCACCGCCATTGAGATACGTCAACTCACGAAGATGCGGTGTCTTTTCATTCGAGGTCAGGGACATGTTCGTCGTTGACATCGTGGCTGGCGCAGTCTACCTTCGCGTCCCCTTGACTTTTCCACATCGCAAATATGGCTCTAACCGCTGCAGAAATCTGGACCCGACTATTGGATCGGGCACGTAGAGATCTTCCAGCTCAAACATTCAAGACATGGCTAGAACCAACGACTGCTCTGGAGCTGAGCGGTGACACAATAACCGTTGGAGCCCCAGATCGTTTCACAGCGGAGTGGAACGAGTCAAAACACGCA
>DATCDL010000426.1:0-6704 GCA_036510715.1 Acidobacteriaceae bacterium | reverse complement strand
GCGGGCCAAAGGATTTTGTGGAGGATATTCGGCTGCGAGCGAGCTTTTCCGGGAACTTTGAACAGCTGTGCGCGCGCTGCCTGGAGCCTGTGGAGCAGCCCCTGAGCGGGACGTTTGACCTGATTTTTCGGCCAGGAGGGGTGGATGATCAGGCAGGTGAGCGTGCAATTACTGAAGATGAGACAGAAATCGGGTATTATGAACAGAGCGGCCTGCTGCTGGAGGACGCCGTGCGTGAGCAGGTGCTCCTTACCCTGCCCGGACGGACGCTCTGCCGGGAGGACTGCAAGGGACTTTGCCCGCATTGCGGCATCAATCGCAACCTCGCAAGCTGTGAGTGTGTAGAGAAGCCGACCGATCCACGGTTAGCCGTTTTGGCCGGAATCGCGGTTGCGCCTAAGTCCTGACGCGGTATTCGTTTGCAGTTAAACGACCGCAAGTTTTGAGTTTTCACAGATTTCGGCCGCAGAGCCCCGAGCTGGCTGGCCAATTTTAGAAGAGGTTTTACCATGCCTAATCCAAAGCGCCGGCACTCTAAGCAGCGCACCGCAAAACGCCGTAGCCACGACTTTCTGACGCCCGTCGGCGTCTCCAACTGCCCGAACTGTGGCGAGAAGAAGCTTCCCCACCGCGTCTGCAAGAAGTGCGGCGAGTACAAGGGTCGCGCGATCGAAGCCGTTAAGGGTGCAGCGTAGCTTTCACCGCCACGGCGGGTTAGCCAGAGCCGTGGCCTTTACTTTCCAGCCAAGCAAGAGAATGTCGAGCCTGCGCGCGCCATGCCGATAGATATCGTCCTCGATGCCATGGGGACCGACAAATCTCCGGATCCCGAGATTCGCGGGGCAATTCTGGCCTGCCGCCTGTTGGACGTCCGCGTCCACCTGGCCGGACCGGAGGAATTGTTGCGCCCAAGACTGCGGGAAGCGCTGAAGGCCCAGGCAAACCACGGATTTGGGCGGCACAAGGAGCGGCTGCCGATTTTTATCGCTCAAGCCAGCGAGTGGATCAGCATGGAGGACAAGGCGGCACAGGCGGTGCGGGCCAAGCGCGACTCCTCGATGCGGGTTGGCCTGAAGATGGTGCGCGAAGGCCGGGCTGCCGGGTTTATTACAGCAGGCAACACAGGCGCGGCGATGGCCACGGCGAAGATGGTGCTAGGATCTCTGGCTGGGGTAGACCGGCCGGCCCTCGCTGCGCTGCTGCCAACGAGCACGGGCCATCCTTGCGTGCTACTCGATGCAGGCGCGAACGTGGATTGCGATCCTGAGAACCTCGTGCAGTTTGCGGTGATGGGACACATGTATGCGAAGAACGTGCTGCATGTCGCAAATCCGCGGGTTGGTTTGCTATCGATCGGCGAAGAAGATTCCAAGGGCAATTCGCTCACGCGGGACACATTTCCGCTATTGAGCGATTTGAAGCTCAACTTCATTGGCAATGTTGAGGGCCGCGACCTGTACAACGGCTCGACCGACGTTGTTGTTTGCGATGGATTTGTCGGAAATGTCGCGCTGAAGACAAGTGAGGGGGTGGTGAGGCTGGTGAACTCGTCGCTACGCGAAAGCTTGAAGTCCACGGTGACGTCGCAAGTGGGCGCGATGCTGTCGCAGAAGGCGTTCAAGGCCTTCAAGAAACGGCTGGATTATTCTGAGTACGGCGGCGCGCCGCTGCTGGGAGTGCGCGGGGTGTGCATTGTGGGGCACGGTTCGTCGAATGAGCGCGCAGTGATGAACGCGATTCGCGTGGCGGCCGAGTTCGCCGAAGCTGAGGTCAACTCCGGTATCGAAGCCATGCTTGCTGCCCGCTAAAGCGCAAGGTCGCGCGAGGGAATAAGCTCAAAGAGAATCACTTGTTTCACTTGGGACATCAGGAGCGTCGTATGGCATCCAATAAATTTCTCGATCCACCGCCGGCCGCCAGCCGCGACAAGGCCTCGTTTGAACTGCTGCGAGTGTGGGTTGCCGAGCAGGGACAGCACGTGAGCCTGCGTTCCAGCGCGTGGGAAGACCCGTTTGCGTGGGGCATTGTGCTCGCCGATCTGGCGCGGCACATCGTGAACGCGGAGTCGCTGCATCGCAAGGATATGGATCAGGGAGCGTTTTTGGAGCGAATGCTGGAGGGCTTCCAGGCGGAGATCGATTCTCCAACGGATGAGCCTGAGGGTGAGATTACGCAGTGATTGCAAATGCAGGCAAAACTACATTGCTAAGGCGACGCGCTCGAGCTCGGCCTGAATGTGTTCTGCGGTGCAGCCCGGACCTTCAATGCGTGAAGCTGCGGAGCGCGCCTCGTGTTTGGACACACCATATCCTCGGCCACTAAGAAAATTCGTGATGATTTCTGCGGCCTGGAAGGAATCCACGCCGGATTGCAATAGTTCGTTGCGAAGCGTCATCAGGTCAGTCGGTGTGAACTGCTCAACATACGTCCGGTCATTCGAAGTGCTCACAGTCGACCTCCTTTTAGCCCGCTTCGAAAGCTGGCTGTTATGTCTGTTAGAAGACATTAGAAAAAATTAGGTTGCAACAATATAAAAAATCTTTACGCTGCAATCAAAAAATTCCTCTTCTCTTACGATTTCACTTATCGGCTGAACCAGGGCGGAGCACGCTATCCTATGGATATGTCCTCTGTTGCCTCATCGCCATATGTTCTGGACGGCATCGTCATTGCCTCTCAAATCAAGTTGGAATTAGCCGCAGAGATCGCGGCTGCCCGGGATCATGGGTATACCCCAGGGCTTGCAGTGATCCTGGTAGGCGAGGTTCCTGCCTCCCAGATTTATGTACGCAGCAAGGTGAAGACCTGCGCCGAGCTGGGAATCTACTCCGAAATGCACACGCCCGATGCGAGTGCGACCACGGAAGAGTTGCTGGCGCTGGTTGCTTCGCTCAACGCGCGCGAGGAGATCGACGGCATTCTGATTCAGCTGCCGCTCCCCGCGCACGTCGATACAGCCCGACTGCTGGAAGCCGTCGACCCTGCCAAGGATGTCGACGGCTTTCATCCTATTAACGCTGGCCGACTGCTAAGTGGATTTCCCGCGGAGCAAGTTCTTGCTCCGTGCACTCCGGCCGGCATCATGGAGGTGCTGCAGCGAAGCAACATTCCGATTGCGGGCCAGCGCGCCGTGGTGCTCGGGCGATCGAACATTGTGGGTAAGCCTATTGCTGCCATGCTGTTGAATGCTTCGGCGACGGTGACGATCTGCCACTCGAGGACGCGCAATCTTGCTGAGATCACCCGGGAGGCCGATATTCTGGTCGCGGCCATCGGACGCCCAGGGTTCGTGACTCGAGATATGGTGCGGCCGGGTGCGACGATCATCGATGTCGGCATCAACCGCCTTACCAGCGAGGCCGATCTGGAGCGATTCTTCTCCGGCAATGAGGCGCGACGTGTCGGGTTTGCCAAGCGCGGATCGACCATCGTCGGCGATGTGGACCCGGCGGCGTTTGAAGTATCGAGTGCTTACACGCCCGTACCCGGCGGTGTTGGCGCGCTGACCATCGCGATGCTCATGGTGAGTACTGTAAAGGCCGCTCGCTTGCGGCGAGGCTAAGCGAATGCTGCGTGTAGGACTCACAGGCGATCTCGGCAGCGGCAAGTCGACGGTGGCGCGGATGCTCGCGGAGCGCGGTGCGGTGGTGCTTTCGTCCGATGAGATGGGACGGGAGTTGATGCAGCCGGGACAACCGGTATTCGCAAAGATTGTGGGGAAGTTTGGCGCGGGGGTGGTCGCGGCGGATGGCTCGCTGGATCGCCACAAGCTGGCGGCGCTGGCGTTCGATCCGGCACATCCGCGGGTGGAGGAGCTGAATGCGATTGTCCATCCGGCAGTGATTGATGCGCAGGCGAAACAGATTAAGGCGATTGGGGCCGCGAATCCACATGCAATTGTGGTGGTCGAATCTGCACTGATCTTTTCGACCACCTACGCGGCCGAGGGAACATGGCGGAGCCGCTTTGATCGCATCCTGCTGGTGGAGGCGCCGGATGAGGAGAAGATTGCCCGATTCGTGGACCGCATCGCTGTGGGTCGAGCGCTGTCTCCTGAAGAGCGCAAGGGATTTGAGGAGGATGCTCGCCAACGCCTCAGAATGCAGCATTTGACGCCGTATGCGGGAGATTGCCAGATACTGCACAATGACGGCGACATTGAGCAGCTAGAGCAGCGGGTCGAGGCGGTATGGAAGGATCTGAAGCAAGCCGAAGCTGGTGCCGGGCGCCGCTGAGATCAGCTTCAGTTCATCGAATCAGCGGGATAGGTCGTGCTATCGCATCAATGGCTCAAGTCCTGCGGGACAAGATAGGGGTACCTAATAGCACCGCATTCTCAGACTGTTTGATACTCTTAAGGCTGACATTTCAAGGAGAACTCATGGCGACAGCGACATTGGAACAGGTAAAGCCGACGTACAAGGTGGCCGATATTGGCCTGGCGGAGTGGGGCCGTAAGGAGATCAGCATCGCCGAGCAGGAGATGCCCGGCCTGATGTCGATTCGCCACAAGTATGCGACGTCGAAGCCGCTGGCGGGCGTGCGGATCATGGGATCGCTGCATATGACGATCCAGACCGCTGTGCTGATCGAGACGATGGTCGACCTGGGTGCAGATGTGCGCTGGGCGAGCTGCAATATTTTCTCCACGCAGGACCATGCAGCGGCGGCCATCGCTGCGGCGGGCGTGCCGGTTTTCGCGTGGAAGGGCGAGTCGTTGGAGGAGTTCTGGTGGTGCACGAACGAGGCCCTGAGCTTCCCTGACGGCAAGGACGGCGTGCTTGGACCGCAGCTCATCATCGACGACGGCGGTGATGCGACGCTGCTGATCCACAAGGGATATGAACTGGAAAACGGCGACAAGTGGATCGATTCGCCCTCTGGTTCGCACGAAGAAGACGTCATCAAGGGCCTGCTGAAGAAGGTCCATGCGGAGCGTCCTGCGCACTGGCACAACGTCGTGAAGGAATGGCGCGGCGTCTCCGAGGAGACCACGACGGGCGTGCATCGGCTGTATAAGATGATGGAGCAGGGTACGCTGCTGGTACCCGCGATCAACGTCAACGATTCGGTGACGAAGAGCAAGTTCGACAACCTCTATGGCTGCCGCGAATCGCTGGTGGACGGCATCAAGCGCGCGACCGACGTGATGGTGGCGGGCAAGGTTGCCGTGGTGTGCGGCTATGGCGATGTGGGCAAAGGTTCGGCAGCGAGCCTGCGCGGACTTGGCGCTCGCGTCATCGTCACCGAGGTCGATCCGATCAATGCTCTGCAGGCTGCAATCGAGGGCTACGAGGTGACGACGCTCGAAGACACGTTGGGCCGCGGCGATATTTATGTGACCTGCACGGGCAACGTCGACATCATTACGCTTGAGCACATGAAGCGGATGAAGGACCAGGCGATTGTCTGCAACATCGGACATTTCGATAACGAGATCCAGATGGAACCGCTCAATGCCTACAAGGGTGCTGTGCGGGAGAACATCAAGCCGCAGGTGGACAAGTACACGTTCGAGAATGGCAACGCGATCTTTATCCTGGCAGAAGGCCGACTGGTGAACCTGGGCTGCGCGACGGGTCATCCGAGCTTTGTCATGTCGGCGAGCTTCAGCAACCAGACGCTGGCGCAGCTCGACCTCTGGAAGAATAAGGACATCTACAAGGTCGGCATTTATATTCTGCCGAAGCACCTTGACGAAGAGGTTGCGCGGTTGCACCTGGAGAAGATTGGCGTGAAGCTGACGACGCTTACCGCCAAGCAGGCGGCATATCTGAGTGTGCCGGTTGAAGGGCCGTACAAGCCGGACCACTACCGCTACTAACCGTGGTTGAGCTTGACGCAACGGGCACGGCTTCGGCTGTGCCCGTTGCTCGTTTGTGCCGCTTTGCGCGGAATTTATGGTAGTTTGGCGGCATGCTTCGCACACGATATTCGCTGCTGGCTGCGGCCCTGTTCACCGCCGTGACCGCTGCCGCACAGACCGAACCATTGCCTCCTGCACCGAAGATTGCGCAGGCCTACACTGCTCCTCGGCATGACCAGCTGACGGGACAGTTTGAGGAATTTCTTCGGCTTCCAAACGTGGCGGTAGACCCTGCCGGTCTGCGGCGCAACGCCGCGTACCTGCTGGACCAACTGCGCGCACACGGTATTCCGGCAACACTGCTGGCGGCGCCGGAGCTGCCCGAGTCGGCGCCTCCCGTCGTGTACGGGGAGTTGAAGGTGCCGGACGCAACGCGGACGATTGTGTTTTATGCGCATTATGACGGTCAGCCGGTGGTCGCGTCCGATTGGGCGACGCCGCCGTTTACTCCGACGCTGAAAGAGGTGGACGGCGAGGCTCGCATCTACGCTCGCAGTGCCGGCGATGACAAGGCAGCGATCTTTGCGCAGCTCACCGCGTTGACCGCTCTGCAGGCTGCGCACTTCCCTCTGAAGGCGAACCTGCGGTTCATCTGGGAGGGCGAAGAGGAGGCGGGATCGCCGCACCTGGAACAGATCCTCGATGCGCATCGCAGCCTTATTACTGGCGACATCTGGCTGGTGTGCGATGGCCCCATCGATCAGACGCGGAAGCAGGTGATTCTCTTCGGCGCACGCGGTGACGCGCACATCGAGCTGACGGTGTATGGCCCTGCGCATCCGCTGCACAGTGGCCACTATGGGAACTGGGCTCCGAACCCTGCGATGATGCTGGCTCA
>DATCDL010000425.1:0-2955 GCA_036510715.1 Acidobacteriaceae bacterium | reverse complement strand
CGAGGATCGCACCGCGAATGCGGAACTGGGCGTAGCTCTTGAACTGCACCTGCTTGGTGTGATCGAACTTGTTGAAGGCATCGATCAGACCCACAATGCCAGCCGAAACCAGGTCTTCAAGCTCGACGTGTTGCGGCAGCCGCTCATGAATGCGGCGAGCGAGATAGCGCACGGTAGGAAGATGCTCGAGCAGAAGACGATCGCGCTCCGGACCCGCCAGTGCTGCGGGGAGAGAACGCTTCGCCGCGGGAGTTCCTTTTTTCGGAGCGACGTAATCATATTGAGAGAGATCAGATTTGGGCAGCGTCTGATCCATCATCATCCGCAAGGCGGCCTGCTGTGCTTCGTGCATTGAAATCGGAGTCTGCTCATCATGCTTCGGGGTCATAGCCACTGGATCCTCACAATCATTCATTCCGCCGCTCAGTCGATCTGTGTCGGCACAGTGGTAAAGGCACGAGGGAGGCCAAACTTTGGTGTAGTTTTCTGAGCGATTTCAAAGGTTGGAGAGGATGCAGGAGCAAAAAAATGGCCCTCCGATGGGAGGGCCTTGCCGGAGAACTTTTGAAGATGAGAAAGTACTTATTTTCTGACCGCACGACGCAGGCGAATGTCCTCTGCGCGAATGCTGGGTGAGTCTTCCGCGAGGATCGAAGCGCGCTCGAGGACGTGAGCGAGCTCGCGGACGTTGCCAGGCCAATCGTGTACGCAAAGCTTGTCGAGCGCTGCACCAGAAAGCGTCTTTCGTGGTGAGGATTTTCCCATCAAGGCGAGGAAGTACTCGCACAACAAACCAATGTCCTCGATGCGTTCGCGCAGGGCTGGCACATCGATGGGAAAGACGGCGAGCCGATGATAGAGATCCAGGCGAAAGCTGCCGTCGCCGGAACGCTTCTCGAGTTGCTGATGGGTTGCGGCGATCACGCGCACATCCACCTTCACGGTGTCGTTGTCGCCCACCCTCTGCAGTTCCCCACTCTCAAGAAAGCGCAGCATCTTCGACTGCAACGCGAGAGGCATCTCGCCAATCTCATCGAGGAAAAGCGTCCCGCCGTGGGCCGCTTCGATGCGCCCGGTGCGGGACTGGACAGCACCGGTGAAGGCTCCTCGCGTGTGTCCGAAGAGTTCTGCTTCAAGCAGGGCCTCAGGAATTGCAGCGCAGTTGAGGACGACAAAGGGCTTGGAAGAACGGGTGCTCAAACGATGCAGGGCACGGGCTACCACCTCTTTTCCGGTTCCCGTCTCACCCTCGATCAAGACGGTCGCCTTGCGCGGCGCCACCAGACGAATGACGCGTGCGAGTTCGAGCATGATGGCGCTCTGACCCACCATCTCGTCGATGGCCATGGACGGCATGACACCGGTATAAGGACTGGAGGAGGGCCGTGGTTGCACAAACTGCGCAGCCTCGATGGTCTGCGGCTGGGATTGCAGCAGCGAGCGTGACGGAGTTCTGCTGGCCGGATGCTGGGGCAATCCTTCACTGAATTCGTCGCTGCTGGCGACGGCCTCGGCATCCGTCGTGTCCTCTCTGTTTGCGGCGCCGAGAGCTTCGCGTAGAGCGTGCAGCAACTCATGGCGCCGCGGGCTCCTGGTACCACCGGCGATGGGATCGCCATCGACGCGCAACAGTTCCATTCCCGGATACATGAGACCAACCTGCTCCGCAAACTCCGCGACTTCGAGGTCGGGAAGCCAGTGATCGAGCAGCAGGGCTGCGGTGGGATGATCTTCAAGCTGTGCAATCGCCTCAGCACCACCGCGGGCTTCACGCACCTGCCAACGCAGACCGTTGAGGCTGCTGCGTAACCGCTGCCGCAATGCCGGATCTGCACTTGCCAGCACGACCGTTCTGTCCAAACCAACGATTCCTGATCCCATGGTATGTTCCCGCTTCCTGTTCGTTCGATCTCTGCGATATTGCTCGCTGCCACGTTGTTTACTGCGTGTCAGCGTCTTCAAGTAGCAGCCGTTGACGCATTTGGTTAATGACTTCAAACATTCGCTGCGTCTCTTCAAGAGCGCCGTCGACGGCCTCCTGCAAGGCGCTCTCATGACCCTGCATCCTGCCAATCTCAAGGCGACACTGCAGAGCGGTAAGCGGCTGGCAAAGGTCATGCAGATCTGCATGCATCTGCTCCAGAAGCTCTTCGCGGGTCATGAGGTTTATCGCCATCGTCTAAGCTCCGCGAGCAAGCTCGACCACTGCCTGCACGTCTTCCTGGGCCGTTTGAATCTGGGTGGAAGGTTGTTCGAAGCGAGGAATCCTGCGCTTGTCGCGGAGGCGGTAGCCTGATCCCCGAACTGTCTCGATAACCAATTCCCCGGACTCATCTTCGGGATGGGAAGCGGCTAGCTTCCTCCGCAGATAGGTCACGTAGACATCGATGATGTTGGTGCCGGCGGCCGGGGTTGAATGCCAGACCTGGGTGAGCAGCTCGGCGCGGGAGGAGCAAACACCGCGCCGCAGCATGAGGAATTCGAGCAAGGTGAACTCCTTGGCGGTGAGATCGATGCTGACGCCCTCGTAGCTCACGGTGCGCTCCATGCGGTTCATCTCAACGCCGCCGAAGCGCAGAACGGGATCGGCGAAGTGTTCGTGGCGGCGCAGGAGAGCGCGGCAGCGGGCCATCAGTTCATGAAAGCTGAAGGGCTTGAGGACGAAGTCGTCGGCTCCGAGGTCGAGGCAACGAACTCGCTCCTGGACCTGACTACGGCCGGTAAGGACCAGGACAGCGGTGCTGGGAAAGTTTCTGCGCATGGCCTCGAGCACCTCGGTGCCATCGCGGCGGGGCAGGCCAAGATCCAGCACGATGAGATCGGGAACCTGCTGCGCGGCCATCTCGAGCGCGGCGTCACCATCTCCTACCCATTCCACCTCGTGGCCCTCCAACATGAGCCCCTTGCGGAGAAACACGCCTAACGACCGATCATCTTCAACCACCAAAACACGCA
>DATCDL010000424.1:0-7467 GCA_036510715.1 Acidobacteriaceae bacterium | reverse complement strand
TAGAGCTTTGTCTGCTCAATCGTTGCTGCTGGGATGATGATTCGAATACGTGACATTGGCACCTCCAACGACCGTGACGGTCGTGATATGCCCCTGACACTAGGCCGCGCTCGCGCGCGCGTCCAATACTCATTCCCTATGGCCGAATCAGCCTAAATGGGGTTTCCCATAGTCTGTGACTATGACCGATCTTCAGCCGAAAAGAGGAAGGATTCTATCGCTGATTCTTGGGCGAACCGAGCGAACTGGCTTCGATGGCGGCAACGACGATTGCAGCCTCAACCTCTTTCGCATCTCACGCACCAAGTGAGGCATCGTTCTCTGCGAAGTGGATTTCGCGACAATCAATGCGCTATCGACAGTCCACGTCACACCTGCGACGGGCCGGGTTACGAGTCCTTGCTGCAACTCCGAACCCTCCCGGATGAGCGCGTAACCGCTACCCGATTCGACCATCCATTGAAGGTCGTGCGGCGTCTTGTTCGTGCTTGCAACGTCGCCTGTAATGCCAACCACGTCCAGCATCTCGATCAAACGGTCGTGCGCTTCGGGATGCTGTCTGGGGTCGCGGAAGATCGTAAGTTTCGAGCCAAGGTCTGCCGGGGTTATCTCCTTCAGCTTTGCTAACGGATCGTTGGATTTCATGCACACGACGAGCCGACTCTGCGTAAAGGGATATGCCTTGAGGCCCGCGCCGCTAGCGGGAAGCGTCACCAATGCGGCGTCAATTTCTCCTCTTTCGAGCATGAGCAAGAGGTCTACAGGATCGCCACTCTTCGGCTTGATCTCGCATGACGGAAACAGCGATGTGTGGATGGAGCAAACCATCTCGTACAGCGCATGGTCTACGAAGGAAGAAAACCCCAGTCGCATCGGCACGAACGTCACGCGATGCAGGGCGCGGGCCGCCTCTATCAGCGCGTCGCGCATCGTCAAGAGTTCACGACCACCCGTTATCAATATCTCTGCGGCAGGAGTCGCGCGAACGCCCTTGTGATCGCGCACCAGTAGGGGTACCTGCAACACGTCTTCAAGGTCTTTAATCTGAATGCTGAGTGAGGGCTGGGAGAGATAGAGGCGCTTCGCGGCGACGCTGATGGTTCCTGCTTCTGCGACCGCAATGAGGTTCTTGAGTTTCTTAAGATCTACGAGGTCTGACATATACAGGGGCCGCTTTCTTGTGATCGTTCATGCTCTGAGTCGATGCGCTAAGTGCGGCCAGAAGTCAAGCCCAACATTATGCAATTGTCGGCCTGGGTCCCTGCGAAGTCAATACGCTAGGGGTCACCAATGATCCAAAAAGCTCAGAACTGAGGCCATAGGAAAAGACTATGGCTGTCGAGAAACGGCCATAGTCAGAAAGTATTGGACAGGACTCTCTACTGGCCCGAGGGTATGAGTATGCCGGGAAACACCGGGTCACTGGCACACGGCACCTTTGAAGGCGAGGACACTCCCAAATGACTTCAGCAGAGAGAATGGCGACGGAAGATATGCCCCTGGAGGTCCGCTTGCTGTCGGATTACAACGTTCCACTCAAGAAGCCATCTGCTGCCATACAAATGGAAGCTAGTCACTCTGTCCTGCCAAGTTCTCCGGACGACGTGAGTTTCCTGCGTCTGCCAGACGTGAAGCTGGTCACGGGTCTCTCGAAGTCGAGCCTGTACGCACTGATTCGTGCGGGAAGCTTTCCTGCGCCCATCCGACTTGGGCCGCGCACTGTCGCGTGGGTAAGATCGGAAGTCAAGGAGTGGGCGGTTGAGCGAATATCGACATCGAGATCAGCAGTTTCACATCTGAGCAGCAGACGGATGCCGCAACGTGCTCTTGGGGAAGCCTGGGCCTCCTCGAAGAAATTTGCTTAGGCCGCTAGCGCTCGTCTACCCTTAGCAAGCTGTGCATCCAGATAATCCGCCCACCATTGCATCATCTCTGTGCGCTGCTTCAGGTACTTCGCATGGTTGTAAGCCGCAGCGACCTTGTTGCGCTTTGTGTGGGCGAGCTGCAATTCAATATGCGCCTCATCGAATTCACGCTCATTGAGAATGGTCGATGCCAGCCCACGGAATCCGTGCCCAGTCATCCGATCACGATAGCCAAGCCGGTAGAGGGCGTAGAGAATTGTGTTGTTGCTGATGGGCTTTTTCTTGTCGCGAGCGCCAGCGAACACAAAGTTGCCGTTGCCTGTGATCTGCTTGAGCGCACGCAAGATTTCCACGGCTTGACGGGACAGCGGAACGATATGCGGAGTCTTCATCTTCATGCGCTCCGCTGGAATCGTCCAACGCGCCTCATCCAGATCGAACTCTGACCATGGCGCTTCAATCTCTTCGCTGGTGCGGACAAACGTATACGCCATCAACTTCATCGCTAAGCGCGTGATTACGTCACCGTTGTAGCCGTCGATCTTCACGAGCAGTTCGGGCAACTCCTTGGCATCCACACGAGCACGGTTCTCAGTCTGGGCTTCGGCCAAAATGTCCCTCGGCTTGAAATCCGCGGCCGGGTTCCGACTTGCAATATCGCGAGCGATCGCAAAGCGAAAAACCTGCGATGTCGTCTCGTGGATACGTTTGGCAACGTCCCTGGCATCCCGCTTCTCGACCGCGATCATGAGTTGGCGCACATCAGCCGCCGTCACCGCATTGATGGATTTGTGGCCGTACGCGGGGAACACGTCAGCTTCCATGCGCCGCATAGTGGTATCGGCGTGTCGAGGCGACTTGCCGATCAACCACCACTTCCACCAATCACGGGCGACACTTTCGAAGCTGTTTTCCTCTTCACGCTGCCGCGCTTCGGATTCCTTCTGCTTGGCCTCGCCTTCAGCCTTGCGTTCGGCCATTGGATCGATCCCGTTCGCTAGCGCCTTACGCGCGTCGGAGTGACGCTCGCGAGCTTCCTTCAGAGTGACGACCGGGTATTCCCCCAACGCCATCATCTTTTCCTTGCCATCGAAGCGATAGCGCCAGCGCCAGAGTTTGGCACCGGACGGTGCGATAAGAAGACAGAGGCCGCCACCATCTGACAGCTTGTAAGGTTTGTCGGTTGGCTTTGCGCCGTCGATTTCTTTGATCGTGAGTCCCATGATTCCGGCTCCATAGGGGTACATTCGTTCCGTACCCACAAATTCTCCTAATGATACCCGCAACGGTACCCACAGAAAAGGCTGGCTGTCCTCGTACCGACTCGCACCTTCTCATACGAGAAACTTTGGCGCGCAGCGAAGATTGAAGCACATAAACTATTCATTTAATTATACTTACATTAGTTCAAGGAGGTGCGAGGAGGTGTCACAGAGGGCAAAGAAAAACGCGCGCCGGGGCGCGCGTACAGGCTTTTGGTTGCCCCCCAGGGATTCGAACCCCGATCGAGCGAGTCAGAGTCGCTAGTCCTACCATTGAACGAGAGGGCAATACAGGTTTTATCGGCAGCTGCAGGCTCGGCGGGAGCCACAATCAGCCGCCTCTGTGAGTGTACGGGGGATGCGTCCACGGGTCAACCTCCTGCACCATTACCGAACCACACATCTGGCCTCACCCCATCATCGAGAAGGCCTGCGCCCCACCAGCGCCTCCTCCCCACCATTTCATTCCACCTGCGCCCGTCGATAGTATCGTCCGCAGATGCGCTACTCTGAGAGAGCAACTCGAAGGGCTACGTCGTGCACTCTCCCATGCCAAAGCAACCCACCGTTTCCACGATCGATGAATACCTCCGCCAGCGCCTCATGCCCGTCGACGGCGCCATTCCTCACCTTCCCGGCATCGAGATGTTTGGCATCTCCATTCCCGCCGGTACCGTCGGCGGAGACCTCTTCGAGTACATCAATTTCCAACAGCGTTACGACATTGATGCACGCATCGAGCGCGCCAAGCGCCTCGCCATCGAATACCTCGAGCCCCTTCCCCCCGGCTCTCCCGTCCGCAACTCCGTCGACGACCACGTCGAGTGGCTGCACTCCCGCCCCGACTACCTCCCCCGCATGGAAGCCGAGTACCGTTTCGCCCGCAGCTCCGAGCAGATTCGCGTCTCCGAAGATCTACGCGACCTTTACTCCACCGCCGGAATCCTCATCGTCGACGCCCAGGGCCACGGAGTCATCCCGGCAAAGATCGCCTCCACCGTGCACGACACCTTCCACGCGTTGATGCTCACCGAGTTGGACCGCTATGGCAAAACCACGCCCCGGCTCTTCGAGAACCTCAACCTCAGAATGGCGCAGTCCGTCACCGCACGCAACGCCCTCGGCATGAGCGAGACCGAACAGGCGCGAGAGATTGCCACCATGCTGTATGGCGAAGTCCACCCTGAAGGAAACTTCCGCTTCGCAAATTTCGGCCACCCTCCCCCGCTGGTCTTCTCCGCAAAGTGTTCTCGCCTGCTTTCGGTACATGAGGACCACATGGCGCAGTTCCTCGCGCTCGGCCTTCAGCTCCCTGCCGATCATCCGGATCGCCTACGCTACTTCTCCATGAACCTGCGCAAGCGGCGCATCCGCTCCGATGACATCTCCGAGATCACCCTCATCAACCCCGGAGACATCCTCATCCTCTACACCGACGGCGTTTACGACGGCAGCGACCCGCAGGCCCGGGAGTCACTCCAAGCTATCCTGCAGCAACACCACCAGCAGTCTGCCAAAGACATCTGCGAAGTGCTCATGGAGTACGCACTCCAGCAGGACGAGCTCCTTCGCCAGGCCGGCGACGAAGCCCTCATCGACGACAAGACCGTCTTCATCGTCAAGCGCACCTGAGCCTTGCGCACGCCCGCAGTACCAAAATCGACCGCTATAGCTATTTTATGGGCGGTGGACTCGTCCAATGCGGCTGCGCGGCGGCATCTGTCCAGACCGTACCTGACGGCAAGTAGCTAATCCAAGTCTCTGCGAGTTTGCCGTCCGCAATCCGGTAGACCTGGATACCTGCCTGGGTTTGCGCCTTGCCGGTTTTTGCATCAGTCCACTTGAAGGCAAAGCGAAACCACGCGCGGTCCCCTAAGAAGGAATGGTCATAGACAACCACGCGAATACCTGGGCGATCCTCGTGGATCTTGACGACCTCTGCAGCATAGGCGTCTCGCGAGACCGTCCGATCGCCTTTCGGATCATGCCGGATGTAGAAATCCGCGATGCAGCTTGGCGCCAGGTCAAATTTGCCGTCGTTCCAAACCTGCTCCCATCGGTTGAAGAGGTCGATCATCACTGAATCCTGTGACATTGAGGATGGTCGTTCAGTTTTCGGTTCGATTGAAGCCGACCCTTCACCGTTCGCGAGAGCTGCGGCAGAGCCAGCCCCTATGAGCGCAAAGAGAACGATGATGAACGCGCTTAGTTTCATCCACTGATTGTAGGTGATTGAGCAGCCAGCCGTGTTAGACCGATCTGCAAAATTGCCCATGTGCCCGTGCGGTGCACGAACCCCAATTGAGAGCCGCGCCTATCGTCACGTCACTCCCGGCTTGTCGGCTACCTGTAACGTGAACCGCGACCAGTCCCCCCTTACTCCTCGCGCAGCACTTCCAGCGGCTTCTGCCCCAGCACGCGATGGCTCGCCATCCATCCCGCCACTACCGTCAGCATGGCCACCGCGATCCACGTTCCCAGATTCGTCCACGGTTGAAACTGATAGTCAAAGTGCAGCACGCGCAACAGCAACTCGCGCGCGAGCAGATTTGCAAACACCAGCCCCACCGCTCCCGCAATCAATCCCAGCACTGCAAACTCAATCGAGAAGATCGTCGCAATCCGCGGTCGTGTCGCCCCCAGCGTCTTCAGCACCACCACCTCGCGAATCCTCCGGTACCGTGTCCCAGCAATCGCACTCGCCAAAATCACAATCCCCGCAAAGATACTGAACGCCGCAAGAAACTGGATCACGTACGTCACCTGCAGCAGCACCTGCCTGATCACCTCGAGCGTCGCCGCCACATCGATCACCGTCACCGTAGGGAAATGTTCGTACAGCACCCGCCGCAGCATCGCCGTAGCGCCCGGATCGCAATGCACACCGCCGTACCAGACCACCGGCAAGCCTGCCAGCGCCGGCTCCGGAAGAATAAACTCCGCGCGCGAAAACGCATGCCGGCTATCCGCCTCATACACCGCCGCGACCGTCGCCACCATACGATCATCCTGCGCAGAAAGCGTAATCGAATCGCCCGGCTTCACCTTCAGCCGATTCGCTCGGTCGCGCTCAATCGCCACCAGCGGATGGCTCGCCGAGTCCGCCGCCATCTGTGCCGTCCACCACTTCCCCTCCACCACCTTGTCGCCCGGCGGAGGCGCATCTGCCGTCGGTGACCACGTCAAATTCAACGCCTGCCCACCCCTCCCCATGTGCTGTTGTTTTAACTTATCCATCGCAACGCCCTTGATCGCAATCAGCCGCGAACTCACCACTGGCACAATCTCCGGCGTCCCCTTCACCGTGGCCTGCTGCGACAGCAGTGCCTTCACCCCCATCACCTCGTCGGTGCTCATGTCGATCAGAAAAATGTTCGGCACATTCTCCATCGTCGCCACATGCATCTCGTTCACAATTGATCGCTGCACCATGTAGACCGCGGCGATCTGCATCACCCCCAACCCCAGCGCCGCCAACAGCGCCGCCGATGGATTCCCTGGCCGGTACAAATTCGCCAGTCCATGCCGCAGCGACGAGGGCAGATGCAACCGAGTCCCTCGCAGAAATACCCGCAGCAGCCACAGCGTCACCGCCGACATCACCAGCAGCACCATCAACACCACCACCAGCCCGCCCGCAAACCATCCCCCCACCTGCCGCGAATCCGATACCCGCGTAGCCAGCAACACTAGCCCCGCAAGGATAAAAACACTCGCCACAATCTGCGCAACCGACCCCTTCAACTTCCGCAGCATCCGCGTCGTAAACGGATCTTCTGACGCTTCGACATTCCGGCGCAGAATCAAAATCGGTCGCACCTTCCGAATGTCCAGCAGCGGTGGCAGCGTAAACAGCAGCGTCGTCAGCAGTCCCGCGCCCAGCCCCAAGCCAATCGCATGTACATCCAGCCGCAAGCTCGGAGTCAGATGCAGCAGCTTCGCCAGGAACAGCGGAAACGCCATCTGCACACCGATCCCCAGCACCACGCCGAGCGCACCTCCGCCCAGTCCCAACAGCAGCGTCTGCATCAGGTAAATCTTCATCACCTGCGTCGATCCCGCGCCCAGCGACTTCATAATCGCAATCGAATCCAGCCGCTGTTGCAGGTGCGCGCGCATCGCCATCGCCACGCCCACCGCTCCCAGCACCAGCGCCACCAGGCTCATCAGCGACAACAACCCCGTCGCCCCATCCAGCGCCTTCGTCAGCGACGGATTCGCCTCGCGATAATCCGTAATCTGCGCCTCCGGCAGCAGTGTCTCCAGCTTCGTCTTCAGCGCCGCAACCGCCGCGTCAGACAGCGCCTGTCCCGGCTTCGCTGGAGGCAGCTTGAACAGAT
>DATCDL010000423.1:0-2607 GCA_036510715.1 Acidobacteriaceae bacterium | reverse complement strand
CAACCAATACGTTGCGATATTCGATTGGGGCGGAGGAACGTTGGATGTTAGCATCGTTCAGCTTCGAGCGACCAAAATAATCGAGCTCGCGACCAAGGGTCTCCCCCTCGCCGGAAATATCATTGACGAGGAGATCGCTCGATTGATCCACAGCCGCATAATGGCGAGACGGGGGAAGTCTAAGGAGCTTTCCGAGTTACATCCGCTCGCCTTCAACGACCTTCTTGTCCGGTGTGAAAACGCGAAATGTTCATTGGCGGACGCCGACACCGCTCGCTTTTTGTTGTCCAATTACGACGGCCACGACGAAGTCGTGGAAATAACTCGCGCTGAGTTGAACCCACTACTACAGCCCTTCGTGTCCAAGGCGTTGGACACGCTATTTGATGGTTTACGAGAAGCCAAGCTACCGCTGGAGTCGCTGGACCAAATCATAATCACCGGCGGCTGTTCCAAACTTTGGTTGTTTCGAGACAAGCTTGTTAACGACCCGCAAATGGCTCAGCTAGTTCATTGGGCGGCCGAGCCGGAATGGGCGGTTGCACGAGGTGCGGCAATTCTCCAGAGAAATCCTGGCGACTTCGAACTGAGCGAGTCTATCGCCATTGAGTTAAGCGACGGAAGTTTTCTCGATCTTTTTAAGAACGGCGACCAAGCAGGCAAGGCGAGCTCCGCGCTTACAGTGGCCCTCGTCGAAGACGCGAAAACTGCAAATATTTTATTGCACCGTCGCAGCCAGCCAGGAGATCACTATGGTTTACTCCTCCCGGTACCAGTGCCCGTTATGGGTTTCGATCTCGAAGACATTCATTTGGCGCTGGAACTCACTTGCGATCTAACGCTTGACGTAACGGCCCGGAGTGGCCGCCTAAACGCGCGTCACACCATCAGAAGAGAAACTCAGGAATTGCGATTCGCTTATTCTCTTTTGCAAGGAGGGCAATCGTGATGATGACAAACGTGCGACTACGATCCAACGTGCACATACGAAGTACACCTGACATACGGCAGGACCGCGACTTTCAACGCCACGTGCGCGGTTACAATGCGCTTCGGAAGATGGTATCCAGGTTGATTCCGTATCCGTCAAGGGAGTATCTCAAAGACCGTTTGACGGATTGGCAATTTTCTCAGTACTTCGAGCCGGAGTGCCCCTATTGCAACAACCAAATTTACGGACCGGTTCGCAGCGGAACTGCTCTCCTATACTTATGGCGGCGTCCCCCGCAATACTGTGAATGCTGGAAGCATATCGGATAAGGGATCATGCCAGAAATTCATCCTCAGGACTTTTTGAATCAGATCTCGTCAACGTTTCGGCGATACTTGTTCACACAGAACTTCATAGCCGATTCTGACTCCGACCTCAGAAGAGCGTTTTGGACCGCTCTTCAGGAACCGGGACTGTTCTATGAGACACCTCTAGTCTCGGCTCTGCCCGCCTATGAAACCGCCGCATCAGCACGCTCACTAATCGGCCGCGACAAAGTGCCGCGCCTTCATACTCGTCTTGGTAAGCTTCCAACTAACCGTTTTGACCTTGACCGGCCTCTGTACTCGCACCAAATTGCCAGCCTCAGCCTGGTTCAGAATGAAAACAATCTTGTTGTGGCGTCTGGTACGGGCAGCGGAAAGACGGAATGCTTCCTTTTGCCTATTCTGGACGACGCTGCTCGAAACCCAGGCCCAGGTATTCGGGCGATTCTCATATACCCAATGAACGCTCTTGCCAACGGTCAGTTGTCTCGGCTGCGGGAGCTCTTGGTGGGAATGCCCGAGATCACCTTTGGTCGATATACCGGTGACACTCCGGAAACGGAAGACGATGCGAGACCAGAGGCGCTGGAGCAAGTGCTCCGACCGAATGAAAGGTTCAGTCGGGAGGAAATCCGCGAACATCCTCCACACATTCTTTTGACGAATTTCGCGATGCTGGAGTATCTGCTTCTGCGGCCTAAAGACGATGCTCTTTTTAGAGAGCAACGACTCCGTTTTATTGTTCTCGACGAAGCACATACTTATACCGGTGCCCAGGGGATTGATGTAGCGCTCTTGATGCGCCGTCTCAAGTATGCGTTCCCGCGCAATAAACACCAGTTTGTTTTGACAAGCGCGACAATCGGCGGTGATAACGAAGAGATTCGCACCTTTGCCGAAAAGCTGACGGGTGCTCAGTTCAAGCAGGATTCCGTGCTGACTGGGAACGTGATCAGTCAATTCGACCCCGGAACGGTACCGCACACACTTGCGGACTATACGGCGTTCTTGGCACATGAGGCAGATCTAACCGAATGGCTCCGAGCGCTTGAAGTACCCGGCGAAGTGCTTCGCCTGATCCACGGATCCGGGCTCGAGGCAAGTCGTCCAAGTACTTCCAGAGACTCATCACGAATTCTATGGGAATGGCTTGCAAATAACCGGGAGCTTTCCGAGATGCACCGCTTATTGCAGCAAGGCCCTCGTACGGTTGAGAGTCTAGCGGAGGAGATCTGGGCGGACGCGTCGCCGGAGGCATTGAGAGTTTCGGTGTGGCTTTTGACGCTTGGATCTCGGGCCAAGCTGGAGAGTACGTCCGCTCCGCTTTTACCCGCTCGGTTTCACTTTTTT
>DATCDL010000422.1:0-4585 GCA_036510715.1 Acidobacteriaceae bacterium | reverse complement strand
GGGGGCGACGTTTGTGGCTCGGGGGTTCAGCGCGGATCAGAAACATCTGACGGATTTGATCAAGCAGGGGATTGAGCACAAGGGGTTTTCGTTCATTGACGTGTTCAGCCCGTGCGTGACGTATAACCACGACAATACGTTCCAGTGGTTCAGACCGCGGGTGAAGAAGCTGGAGGAGCAGGAGGGTTACGACGCGACAGACTGGGGAGCGGCGATGGAGAAGTCGGTGATCTGGGGGGATGAGATTTTTATTGGGAAGTTTTTTGAGCGGACGGACCTGCCGACGCTGCATGGGTCGGAGCCGGTGTTGAAAGCGGGGCCGCTGGTGGGGCAGGAGATGCGGATTCCGGCGGATGTGGCGAAGTCGTTTGTGGAGGAGTTGATGTAGGGAGCGGATGACGGGATCGGAGGACGGCTGGGGTGGGCGGCTTGCATGCACGGAAAGCTGTTCGCTAAGCGAGGAGTGAACCTGATTTGGTTCAGGTTATCCACCGAATTCACGAAATCCACATGCAAATCCCTTGATTGGAGAGAGTTAGCACCGCATACTCGCAGCTAGAGCATGCCGCGTCGGGCGGCTGCGAACGAAGTCGAGCACCGAGAGATGAGCGCCGTGAGCCGATACTGCCGTGAAGACGTACTGCGCATCCTTCGATTGCCTGTTCGCCAACTCGCAGCATGGGAGAAGGCCGGGCTGATCGCTTCCTCAGAGAATTATTCGTTTGATGAGTTGGTGCAGTTGCGGAATTTGCGGGATCTGGCGGCGACGCGAATTTCCGTAAAGAGTATCCGGCGGTCGGTGGACGCGATGCAGAAGGTCTCGGGGATGGCGAATCCTCTGCAGGAGTCGGTGGCGGTGCGGCAGGGTTCGAGGGTGGCGTTCCGGCAATGGGGCGCGCTGGTTGATCCGATGACGCGGCAGATGGCTTTTGATTTTGAGATGTCGCCCGTGAGCGGCATGGCGGTGGTGCGCAAGCAGGGGCAAGAGCTGTCGCCGGCATTCGCAGCGTTGCAGGAGATGTTTCTGCGGGCGGTGCGGCTGGAGGAAATTCCGGGGCGGTTGAACGAGGCGAAGGCGGTGTACGAGACGATCCTCGAAATGCAGCCGGGACATGCGGCGGGGGCGATCAACCTGGGGACGATCCACTACAACGAGCGGGAGTTTGAAGAAGCGGAGCGGCTGTACCGGCGGGCGACCGAGGCTGATCCGGAGTATGCGCTGGCGTTCTTCGACCTGGGCAATGTGCTGGACGAGCAGCAGCGGATGGATGAGGCGATTGCGGCGTATGAACGCGCGCTGGTGCTGGTTCCTCAGTATGCGGACGCGCACTACAACCTGGCGCTGGCGTATGAACGAATGCTGGAGCCGCGCAAGGCGTTGCGGCATTGGACGACGTATACACGGCTGGATCCTACGGGGCCCTGGGCGATCCATGCCCGGAGCCAGGCGAAGAAGATCCTGGGCAGTGAGCGGCTGGCCATCGTGACGCGGCATGGGCGGACGATGCGAATCGCCGGGTAGATCCTTAGCCCCCACTGATGCGCGATGAAGCGCTCATGAAGGTACACACGGTAATCGGAACAGGCATGTACGTGCGCTGATACACTCCCATCAAAAGCTGATGATCGTTTGCTTTGTATGGGAGACCTTGCCTGATGGCTGCACACACGACGTTTCGCCCTTTTGTTGCTGACAGTGAAGACCGGAAGGAGCTGTCGGTACGGGCGTTGCTGCTGGGATCGATCTTTGGCGTGATCTTTGGCGCGGTGACGGTGTATGTGGGGCTGCGGGCGGGGCTGACGGTTGCGGCAAGTATTCCGATTTCGGTGCTGTCGATTTCAATTTTGCGGGCGTTTGGACGAGCGTCGATCTTAGAGAACAATATTGTGCAGACGACCGGCAATGCTGGTCAGTCGATTGCGTCGGGCGTGATCTTTACGCTGCCGGCGCTAATTTTTTTGGGATTCGATCTGGAGAGTTCGAGGATCTTTGCGCTGGCGCTGTTTGGTGGGTGGCTGGGCGTGCTGTTCATGATTCCGCTGCGGCGGCAGTTGATTGTGGAAGAGCATGGAACGCTGACGTATCCGGAGGGAACGGCTTGCGCGGATGTGCTGCAGGCGGGTGAGCGGGGTGGGTCGTTTGCGAGCCGCGTGTTTCTGGGGCTGGGATTGGGCGGACTGTATACGCTGTTTCAGAATGAGAATCTGTTGAGCTTGTTTCCGGCGACGCCGAACTGGTCGCCGAACTTCGATCCGCACGGGCAGCAGATTTTGAAGGGCGCGGCGATTCGCGCGGATGTGACTCCGGAGTATCTGGGCGTGGGGTACATCATCGGGATTCGCGTGTCGGCGATCATGCTGGCGGGCGGCGTGTTTAGCTGGCTGGTGCTGATGCCGACGATTGTTTTCTTTGGCAAACATCTGCCGGGGCCGTTGTATCCGGGGGTTGTGCCGATTGCGCAGATGAGCCCGAGTGATTTGTGGTCGACGTATGTGCGGCCGATGGGCGCGGGGGCGGTGGCGGCGAGTGGATTGATCACGCTGCTGCGGACGGCTCCGACGATTGTGAGCGCGTTGACGTCCGGGTTTGCGAAGATGGGGTTGAAGAAGGGTGTGGTGGCGGAAAAGCCATTGCGGACCGAGAATGATATTCCGATGAGCGTGGTGGTCGGTGGCAGCGTGGTGTTGATTGCGCTGATGTTTTTGTTTTTAGAGTTCAAGCCGATTCCGGGAGCGCAGGTGGGATGGTTGGCGAATCTTGCGGCGTCGCTGATGGTCGTGGTTTTTGGATTTTTGTTTGTGACGGTGTCGGCTCGCATTGTTGGGATTGTGGGGTCTAGTGCGAGCCCGGTGAGCGGGATGACGATTGCAACGCTGATGGCGGTGGCGGCGATCTTTTTGGTGAAGGGATGGACGGCACCGGCGTTTGGAGCTCTGGCGATTACGATCGGCGGCATGGTGTGCATTGCGGCGTCGAATGCTGGCGATACGTCGCAGGATTTGAAGACGGGATTTCTGATTGGAGCGACGCCGTGGAAGCAGCAGGTGGCGGTGATGGTCGGCGTGATCGTGTCGGTGTTCTCGATTGGCGCGACGCTGAATGCGATGAACAAAGGGCTGGAGAGCTTTCAACAGTTGCCGACGGCGAGGACGCTTTCGCTGGCGGCGCTGCCGGATGGAGTGTCGAACCAGGGGAATTTCAAGCGCGATCACGTGTCGGTGACGGTGAGGTCGCCGGCAGGGAGTTCGGCAGCTCCGACGCATGAGGAGCTGACGAATGCGAAGAGCTATGTGCTGCTGAATTCGATTGGCTCGGCGACGTTGCAGGATGGGAAGTATTTATTTAATCCGGCGACGGGAAAAATTGAAGTGCAGTGGGTGCAGGGGATTGGGAGCGAGAAGGCTGCGGCGCCGCAGGGCAGATTGATGGCTACGGTGATTAATGGAATTTTGAGCCGGAAGCTGCCGTGGAGCCTGGTGCTGCTGGGGGTGGCGCTGGTGATCGGGATTGAGTTGCTGGGGGTGCGGTCGCTGACGTTTGCGGTGGGTGCGTATCTGTCGATTGGAACGACGCTGGCGATCTTTGTGGGCGGCGTGGTGCGGTGGATGGTGGATAGCGCGGTGGCGAAGAGTGGCGACGGGCCGAAGACCGAGGTTGAGAGCGAGATTTCATCGGGGAGCTTGTATGCGTCGGGATTGATTGCGGCGGGCGGAATTATGGGGCTCGTGGGCGTGTGCGTGAAGCTGTATGAAGCCGCGACGGATAAGGTGGTGCCGAGTTTTTCGGAGACCAACCCGATGCATAAAGACTGGGTGAGTGTGATCGCATTCGCAGCGCTGGCGTTCAGTTTGTATTACTTTGCGAGGAAGCCGTTGGATTCAGAGAAGATATTGGAAGCTATTGAGAATGAGGAGATTTAAATGAAGCGTTGGATAGGAGTGCTGGTTGTGATGATGGCGATTGTGCCGTGTTGCGCGCGCGCGGATGAAGTGTCGAAGCAGGCGAAGGTGCGAGAGTTGTTCGCGACGATGCATATGGAACGCCAGCTGGACCAGATGATGCATTCCATCGAGATGCAAGTCCAGATGATGGCACAGGAGATTCCGGGGGCAGGGGATCAGCTGACGCCGGAGCAGAAGAAGCTGTCGCAGGAGTTTACGGACAAGGCGATGAAGGTCGTCAACGATAACGCGGGCTGGACAGCGCTGGAACCGGATTACGTGAAGTTGTACGCGAGCACGTATTCCGAGGAAGAGATCGACGGCATCCTGACGTTCTACAAGTCTCCCGTGGGGCAGACGATGCTGGCAAAGACGCCCGAGCTTTCGACCGGTGGGATGAAGATCATGCATGACCGGATGATGGTTTTTCAGCCCAAGGTCCGGGCGTTGCAAGAGGAGTACATAAAGCAGTTGGCGGCGTTGCCTCCGGCGACCAAGCCGTAGAGTCAGCCCGCGCCTGCGAGCCCATGTCTCAAAAGCGAGCCCATGTCTCAAAAGCGAGACATGGTGCAACCGGGTCCTGCGCGGACGACGCGGGTTGGGTGTGGCGGGTGAAGTGTCAGAGTTCGAGGATGATGGGCAT
>DATCDL010000421.1:0-2821 GCA_036510715.1 Acidobacteriaceae bacterium | reverse complement strand
GATCTGGCCTTGCAGTTCGGTGAACTCTTTTACGAGTTCCGTTGTGAGGTCGGTCTTGGCGAGAAGCGCTGCTTCAGCAATTGCGTTCTCGTCCAACGCGCAACCTCGTGCAATCGCAAACGTCGCGAGGCGCTGCGCAATCGCGGCGACGCGCCCGGACTTCTTGGCATAGCTGCCGAGGTCTTTTTGGAAGGTTACGTTTTCGAGCAGGGCTACGCGGGCGGTTAGGGGGGTGCGCTGGTCGAACTCCCAGAAGAAGCGGGCGTCGCTGAAGCGGGCGCGGAGGACTCGCTCATTGCCCTGCTGGATGATGGGGGCGTTGATTTCGTCGAGGGCGACGTTGGTTACCGTGAGGAAGTGCGGGGCTAGTTTGCCGGATGCGTCTTCTACCGCGAAGTACTTCTGGTGGTCGCGCATGACGGTAACCAGGACTTCTTCGGGGAGGGTCAGGTAGGCGGGCTCGAAGTTGCCGAGGAGCACATCCGGCCATTCCGTCAGGTGGGTTACGGCGTCTACGAGGGCGTGGTCTTCGCGCCAGCGAAGGTTGGGGATTTCGCGCGTAGCTTTCGTGATTCTGTCGAGGGCCTTGCGGATTTTGTGGCGGCGGAGCTCTACGTCGGCCAGGACGTGCTCGCCTTCCAGCTGCGCGAGATAGCTGTCAGGTGCGACGATGTCGAAAGGTTCGCCGGTGGAGAGGACGCGGTGGCCGTAGGTGGCGCGGCCCGCGGTTTTGCCTGCGAAGGCGAGCGGGACGACTTCGTCGCCGAGCAGGCAGGCGAGCCAGAGGACCGGGCGGACGAAGCGCTCGGGTTTGCCTGCGCGCCAGTACATGCTTTTAGCCCAGTAGATGGCGGCGATTTCTTTGGGGAGCTCGGCGGCGAGGACTTCGGCGGCGGTGCGGCCGCGCTTGAGAGTGGTCGCGGCGAGGTAGTCGCCCTTGGGCGTGGTGATGGTGCGGAGGGCTTCCACCGTAACTCCCGCCTTGCGTGCGAAGGCTTCGGCGGCGGGGGTGGGGAGGCCGTCCTTGAAGGCGATCTTGACGGCGGGGCCGGTGGTCTCTTCGGTGATGTCTTCCTGTTGCTCGCGGACGTTTTCGATGAGGACAGCGAGGCGGCGAGGCGTGGAGTACGACTCGGCGGCAAGCTCACCAATAAACTTCTTCACCGGCTCATCGGATCCAACAGCGGAAGTTGTGCCGGGCTCAATCAGGTGCTCACGCTCGAGCAGGGCGAGGGTGCGGCGGAGGAGTTCGGCCTGCGCGCTGGCGATCATGCGGGCGGGGACTTCTTCTAATCCGATTTCGAGTAAAAAGTCTGGCATGTGGTTCCTGTGGTGCTTCGCGCGAAATCTTCGCTACGAGGCCGGGGCTAAAGCCCGGGTTTATATGCGGTTCGATTCAGTGGGCTGAAGCCCACTGCTAATCCGGTAAAGCGCCCGAGCTGAAGCCCCGCCCCTTCAAAGCAGGAAGCGGTCAGGCGGTGGTGAGTTCGGGCAGGGCGGTGAGGCGTTGCTGTTCGGCGTAGATTTTGGCAACGCCTACGATGAGGTTGCGGATGCGGGCCATGACGCCTACACGCTCGGTGACGGAGATGGCTCCGCGGGCGTCGAGGAGGTTGAAGGTGTGCGAGCACTTGAGCGCGAGTTCGTAGGCACCGAGGGTTGGGAAGCGGAGGACTTGGAGCGTGTCGGAATTTTCTTCGACGAGGACGGCCTTGGCGCGGTTGAGCAGCGCGAGGCACTCGGCTTCGTAGAGTTCGAGGTGCTTCCAGAGGCTGGGGACGTCGGCGTAGTCGAACGAGTAGGCGCTGAACTGTTGCTCTTCGTGGAGGCGGACGTCGCCGTAGGTGAGCTCTTTGCCGGTGACGGGGTCGCGGGACCAGACGATGTCGTAGATGCTGTCGAGGTCCTGGAGGAACTGCGCGATGCGCTCGAGGCCGTAGGTGATTTCGCCCGAGATGGGGTCGAGGTCCATGCCGCCGCACTGCTGGAAGTAAGTGAACTGGGTGATCTCCTGGCCGTCGAGCATGACCTGCCAGCCGACGCCCCAGGCGCCGCCGACGGGCCACTCCCAGTTGTCTTCTTCGAACTTGATGTCGTGCTGGGCGAGGTCGATGCCGATGGCGACGAGGGACTCGAGGTAGAGCTCCTGCATGCGCTCGGGTGGGGGCTTGAGGATGACTTGGAGTTGCGTGTGGCGGAACAGGCGATTGGGGTTTTCGCCGTAGCGGCCGTCAGCCGGGCGGCGTGAGGGTTGCGCGTAGGCGATGCTAATCGGCTTGGGGCCGAGGACGCGCAGGAAGGTGTCGGGCGACATGGTGCCGGCGCCGACTTCGAGGTCGTAGGGCTGCTGGAGCACGCAGCCGTGCTCGGCCCAGAAGCGCTGCAGGGTGAAGAGCAGCTCCTGGAAGGTTAGGGATTTCTTGTGACTCACGGTACTCATTGTTTACAGTGTAGCCAATCCTCGGAACAGAAGGCATAGATGGCCTCAAATGCATTTTCATAGTGAGAAATCAAGCATGTTCATCTAGTATTTGACGATGACAGCGCCACCGGATATTGCAGTGTTCAAACCCGTCGATATATTGACGCTGATCGCGTTGGTTGCAGGTCCAGCGCTGGCCGTGGGAATTCAGTTGTGGTTCGAGCGAAGGCGCGAAGTAAGACGGACTAAAATTTCGATCTTGGACGCATTGATGGCTTACAGGGGACGGCTAGGCCATCCAGACTCCGTTAGCGCAATCAACCGCGTCGAACTGGTATTTCATGACGACAACCGTGTTACCGGAAAACTGCGAGCATTGATTGAACACATGGAACGAGA
>DATCDL010000420.1:0-11399 GCA_036510715.1 Acidobacteriaceae bacterium | reverse complement strand
CTGCAGGATCGACCAGACCTTCTCCTGGGCGAGGGCTTTGGTGACGGCATCCTGAAGAAAGAGGCCGTCACGCATGTGGCTGACACCTCGTTCGGTGCCGATCCAGAGATCGCCGTTGCGGGCCTGAAGCAGCGCACGTGTGCTGAAGTAGGCGAGCCCGTCCTGCACACCGTAGTTGCGCACGGAGCCGCGACTGATGTGGCTGAGGCCATCGTCCATACCGACCCACATGGTTCCATCGCGAGCCTCGAGAAAGGCGCGGACAAAATTGTTGGAGAGGGTGGCCGGCGCGGCAAAGTGCGACACAGTTTTTCCGGAGAGGTGATAGACACCATCGCCATCGGTTCCTATCCACAAGCTGCTATCGCGTGCTTGAAAGACGGTGCGAACAGGGACGTCGGGTAGTTGAGGAAAGGTGTAGGAGCGTGCAACGCCATTCTGGATTTTGAAGACATGGGAGGAGACGGCCCAGATGTCACCGTTCGTAGCGGCGGAGATGGTGGCGTAATCGGGATCGGAACTGCCGGGGAGCGGAAGGAGTGAGACCGGGGTTTTGCTAAGGCGAACGAGACCCTCCTGCGTGCCGACCCAGACCTGCCTCGCATTGTCTTCAAAGACGCTGAGGACCGTCTTGCTGGGCAGGAGGCCGGTGCGGTCGAAGCGATGGAACACGCCTTTGGCATAGCGCCAGAGTCCTTGCCCGATGGTGCCAATCCAGAGGGTTCCATCACGGGTTTGGTAGAGGCAACGGGCGGTTCCGGAGATCTGGGGGACGTGCACGAAGCGGCCGCCGGCCATGCGATCGATGCCGTCAACGGTGCCGACCCAGACTTCGCCGTCCGAGGTCTGCAGGAGCGACTTGATGCGGTTGACGCTGTCCCGGCCCGGCAGGTGGACGAGTTGCATCACGTCCTTTTGGAACACGACAAACTGGGACCCTCCTACCCAGACACGGGAATCGCGATCTTCCATGATGGAGTGGATGGCGAACGCAGGCGCGAGGGGCGCGGTGTCGATACGGCTAAGTACGCCTCCCTCGATTCTAAAGAGACCGTTATCAGTGCCGATCCAGATGCGTCCGGAATGGTCCTGCATGAGGGCGCGCACGAATTGATTGCTGAGGCCGTCGGCAGCGGCGTAGACGCGATCACCGTGCTCATCCATGTGGACTAGACCGCTGCCCTCGGTGCCTAGCCAGAGGCTTCCGTCGCGAGCTTTGAGGATGCAGAAGATGCTGTTGTTCGCAAGTGGCACGTCCGCGTCGTGGCCAAAGAGATGAAAGTGAGAACCGTCGAAACTGGCAAGCCCTCCGGTTGTAGCAACCCAAAGATAACCATCGCTGGTCTGAGCCAGCGCCTGCACCGTCTCCTCTGGAAGACCGTCGGGGACGTGCCAGACCTGGCGCGCGTACTGCGTTTCGAGAGGAACTGCGGGCGTGGAGAGGGCAATTTTCTGGTGCGCTGAAAATAGAAGAGAGCTGCCCCGCAACGCATGGGCGGCGGTAGACGACGCGAGAAGCAGACCGAGCGATGCGCAATAGACCGACTTGAGATTCAATCGATGGTTCTCCTTCGTGAGAGCCGCGATCCAAGAAACGAAACAGGCGTCGAGGTCGAAGCTGCCTGGTGGCACCTACCGCAGCCACCTGCGCGACGTTCGCACCTGCAGGCGCGCCCGCAGCTTACTATATATTCGCTCGTCGTGACGTCGGGCCTGGCAAGACTCGCCGCGTCATGGCTTACAGCAGCGCGAGCGCATGGAACGGGTGTTGAACGGAGTTGAAGGTTGGTGCTTCTACCTTGACGGGATTCGGAACGTGTTCTATCTGTTTGATTACATGGATGGGTTGTGGTTGTGACGTGGGCGGATTTCCGCCTGGAGTCAGCTTGATTGCTCCACGCCCCGCCTCGCAATTTCAGGTTCATGCCTCTGCGGCGCTTATGCGAACGAATTTCGCAGCTAGTTCAAGCAAAATGGGTGGATTTCCCTGTTGTCCACAGACAAGAATCGAACTTGCCGGAAACATTGCAGGCGGTTCGGCCTCCGGTAGGAGATGCCCAGTAGACGCGTGGCTAGCGCGAGTAGCTATTCCACGTACGTCGAAGAACGCCCCGAGCGGGATTACAAGTTACTGCAGCGTTTTTCAGGACCGATCCTGTTGTAGGTTCCTAAAACGTCCTCGATGAACGTTTTGCCCTGATACTCGTAGTGAGGCACTGCGAGGCATTGTAGCCGTGCCTGGCGGAGGTCCGCTTTGCGACCTCGCGAGAGTGGTCTCTTGAGATGCACGGTCTTTCCGTAGGTTTGCCACCACGCCGTAAGCGCCTCCATTGTAGGACCCAGTCTGCGAGCTTCAGCGTGATCTCGTACTCGACCCGCGGGGGCACTTCAGCAAAGACGGTGCGCGTTATCAACCCATCCTCTTCAAGCTCGCGAAGTTGCGCCATCAACATATGTTGCGTGATGCCTGGAGTCGCTCTTCGGAGCTCCCCAAAGCGATGAAGCCGTTGATTGAGCAGCCAAAGGATCTCTAGTTTCCATATACCCGAGAGAAGCGCGAACGCTCACGTTGTTTCGATTGGTGGAATTACTCCAGCCTCCTACGGAGTTTGAAAACCAGGCAAGCGATGTACCCCAACCTTCAAAAGTCTGGTTTGCATGGAAACATCCACGATCGTCGTGGTAGCTGTCTGTGCCGATGCTAAGTTTGCATTGAGCGCGGGCAAGAGTGAAGCAAGCAACGAAAGTCGTCTTGCATAGTTGTGCCGCTGCCCCGACGACGCTGCAGCGAGCCAGTCCGCCCTGGTTCACGTGCTTCGGAAGGAGCGTTTGCGTTCACGAAAGAAGTGCTGTTGTTACCTAACCTGCACAATTCTCTGAGACCACTGCGCTCTTTCCCTCGAAGAATGCGGAGCATTTGAATCGACTAAGGAGATGGCGCAATTAGCCGTTTCAGTCGGTGTGGGGGAAAGACTTCGCTATGGATTCACTCGCAAGTGATCAAACTGGGCAAGATTCCACTCCGTCCCCAACCCAAACATTCCGTGGGTGTGTGCCGAGTTTTCGACCGAAGCGACGGGCTTGCCATCCAGCGAAGCGACAATCTGTTTTCCATGAAAGCTGAGTTTTAACCGGTGACGTTGGTTGCGATCAATCCTGGCAGAACCGGATGCCAGCTTCACGACCGGCTTCTTGAACTCAACGGACAGAAGTTCCCAGGCCCCATCGGGTTTCAAGCGCAGCACGTAACCACTGGGCCAATGGGGATTGCCACCCTGGAAGAAGTCGGCGGAGTCGATGCGCCCCATGACGACTACTGGAGATGCAGAGAGAAAGCGAACGTCGGAAGCAACGCTGTAATCCGTCCACGCGGAATTGCCTGCCAGGGTGAACGGATCCGGTAACGGGCCCCAGGGAATCGGTTTGGCGGAGATAACCTGTTCCAGGCAATGGCCCTTCCCTCCGGCACACGCCTGAACTTCAAATGCACCATCCTGGTCGGAGAGATACTTTGGCGTGTGCCCGATGGCAGTCTCTTCAAAATCGTCTGCATAGGGAAGCGGGAAGGTGGCCGGTGGAGGTGGTGTGGCCGTTCCTTTTCCTTGCCCGGTAGTGGTAGTCAACGAATACAGGGAATCGGGATCGAAGTCATAGTGAAAGGCACCCTTTACCGGTTTCAGGGTGGCGACCTGGTCGAAGGTGTGAGTGGAATTGGTTTCCCAGATGTGGACCTCGGTGGAGGCAAGCCCGCCAGCCAACCGGAACGAAACAGTCTGCGGATGCTTTGCGTCGATCGTCTCAAGAACCACGCTCCAATTTTTCCTATCGGGAGAGCGTAAGGACACGTAACTTCCCTTCTCAGGAAGGTAGCCCGATGCGGAGTCCAGATACTGCCACCCTGGCTGCGCAAACTGTGTGGTGTGCGCCGTAGCCCAGATGCTTGCCTGAACGTCGTAATGCCCGGACCACGGAGTGTTCGCGTACATCAGTCCGGAGTTGGGGGCGGGCAGGTTGTCATAGTAGGAGGTGATGGGGCTCCATATCTCCGTCGATGTCAGCGAGCCCTGCAAATAATTCTGATTGTAAAGATGTGCGAGAATTCGCCCACCGTGCGCCCAATCGCGGCTGACAAACGGTCCACTCCCACCATTCGGCTGGTCTTCACTCGACCACAAAGGCTTACCCGTCTTGCGAGCCGCGTCCGTGGTAGTAACCTTTCCGTCCTTGAGGGGATAGTGAACGCCGATGACATCAATAGCCGCGGCCAAGTTTGGATCTTTCAACATCTCATTGGCGATCGACCATTGCCCTGCACCCTCCCCCTGATACTCATCGCAGCAGACAATCCTGGTCGCCAGACGGTCGGCCTTGAGTTGCCGGTGGAGGTCCATGATGTAAGGAATATCAAAGACGTTTTCATTCCAAATCCCGGCATAGTCAATATTCAGCGAGTAATCGCGCTTCGCCGTTTGGATAAAGCCAGCGACATACTCGGCCATCTTGGGAGTGTAGAGTGTGCCGTCGCCAACCCATCCGGGCGCGCCCCAGGGAAGGACCTCAAGGATGATATTAGGATTTCGCTTGTGCGCCTCGGCCATCAGCCACCATTCGTAACCTCGTGCAGAACTATGATCCGTGGGTGACCGCATATAGCTCGGCTCAGAGCCGTCGGTTGAGTCGACATCCGCGCCGATCTCCGCCTTGAGATGTTGCAGAGCCGCACCATAACCCGGCTTGAAGAGATAATCGAGAATCCTGCTGCGCTGTGGCTCGGGATAGTCGATCAAGAGGCGTGAAGACGCTCCCGCACTGACTCCACCAAGACCATCAAACACCCGGCCGCTGCCATTGCCGTTCAGGATAACGCTTGTCTGTTGACCTCTTGCGGCGACAACCGAGAGGCTCAACGTCAACAGGGCGATGGCCAGCATAGCGCCACGATTAGGTCTTGCAATTCGGACAAATAGTTTATGTCTTGTGTGCATGGAGCGGTTCCTTTGATTTGCCCGTTCGCAAGCTGGTCTCGATCTCTTCGAGAGTTTTTCCTCGTGTTTCCGGCAGCCGAAAATAGAGGAAGATTAAACCTGACAGGCAGATTCCGGCATAGGTCCAGAATGTCCCTGCCACTCCAAGTGCCGCGTTCAGCAGAGGAAAGGTGTAAGTCAGGATGAAGCACGCTGTCCATAGTGCAGTGATCGCAACGGACATGGCGCTGCTCCGAATGCGGCTCGGAAAGATCTCCGCAATGACCACCCAGGTTGCGGGGGCCAATGACATGGCGTAGCAGGCGATGGCAGCCAGCACCAGCACCAGCATGGGCTTGCCATGCAGGTGCATGCGGTAGAACAGCCCAAGCACCGTGTAGATAACCACCAGACCGGAAACTCCAGTGAGCAGCAGCACGCGCCGGCCGTAGCGGTCGATAGCGGCGAGCGCTACGAACGTAAACACCAGATTGACTGCTCCTGTAACCACGATATTGAAGAGGATGTCGGAGACCTGGTAGCCAGCTGCAGCAAAAATCTCCTGCGCATAGTTGAAGATGATGTTGATGCCACACCATTGCTGAAGAACCGCGAGCACCACGCCCAGGAGCAGCACCTTTCCTATTCCAGGCGAGGACAACTCCTGCCACATGGAGCTTTGTGGCCGATCATCACCGGCTAAAGCCAAGTCACTCATCACCTGTTGCGCATAGGGGCTGCCGCCAAGTCGCTCAAGCACACGAAGAGCCTCGGGATTGCGGCTCTTTGAGGCGAGCCAGCGCGGACTCTCCGGGACAAGGAATGTGGCGATCAAGAACAGGACCGAGGGGATGGCAGTTACCGCGAACATCCATCGCCAACCGAATTGGCCATTCCACGAAGCAAGAATTTCCTGCGGCGTGGCGCCGTGTGGCACTGGCCGAGCGATGAGCCAGTTCACCACCTGTGCCAACAGAATGCCGAACACAATCGCTAGCTGGTTGAGTGAAACCAGGCGGCCGCGGAGATGCGCCGGAGAGATCTCCGAGATGTACATTGGGGAGATCCCGGAGGCGAGACCGATCGCGAAACCGCCCGTCATTCTCCAGACCACGAAAGCAACAAAGTGCGTGGCAAGGCCCGTTCCAAGGGACGATACCGCAAAGAGCAACGCGGCCAACGTGAGCGGGAGTTTTCTACCGAAGCGGCTGCTCAGGCCTCCAGAAGAAATGGCTCCAATGAGACAGCCAATCAGAGCACAGCTCATGGCCCAGCCTTGAAGCGATGGCGAATGGAGCCGAAAGTAAAGTTCGTAAAAGGGCTTTGCCCCGCCGATCACGACCCAGTCGTAACCAAACAACAGACCGCCCAGCGCGCCCGACGCGGAGGCCAGCCAGACATACGCGGAGCTGAACGAGCCCTTAGGCCCGGCACTCTCTTCGGGAGTAGCAAGGGGTGCGATCATGACGCGGAGTTCACCGCAAGGAAATCCGGCGTTGCCTTGTTGTCTTGCCGCAGCCAGTCAAGTATCTCTGTCGCGAAGAGATGATTCGGATCGTAGGCAACGACCTGCTCCAATTCGCTGAGAGCCTTGGCCTTGTCTCCCAACCCCTGGCTAGCCAATGCGCTCAGCAGCAGCGCTTCAACGCGGTTTCGCTTGCTCAAATCATCATCGAAGAGAAGCATGTTGGGTAGAGAAGTGGCGAAGTAATCGATCTTCGGTTCTGTTTCCATCTGCCATTGAGCAAACTCCGCAAGGCTCGCTAGCACCTGCTGCGCAGCTTGATGCCGACCCAGCGCTTTGAGGGCTCGTGCCTGGAACCAGGAAGGAACGCCGATCGTGGCCAATGGTGCAGCTGCTGCATTCCAATAATGTTTCGCGAGCTCTAGATCTCCTAGCCGCTCGGCCGCCACCCCAGAGAGGTAATCAAGATCACGTTCCAGGATAAGCAGATGCTTGCCCTCGCCCAGATTGTGGGGGTAGTTTCGAGCGGCATCAAAGTGTTGAAGAGCGTCGGCTGGCTTTCCTAAAGCCAGGGCAGCGGTGCCCAGCGCTCGATGTGCATGAACATACTGCGCAGAAACCAGCCCCTCTCCGCCCTCCCAAGGGCTGAAACGTCTCGCCCTCAGGCGATCCAATGCATCCTGAGCTTGTCCGCATTGGTTCAGCAGTGTGATGAACTCTACGGTCAGGTCGTCCCTGAGAACCACAAGTTTCTGTTGCTCTTCGAGCGTGCGCAAGCGTTCACGCGGAGAAGCGAGCCCCGCTCTCTTCTTCAACTGATCCCACTCATACAATAAGCGTGCATCCTCGCAGTTGGCCGCAAAGGCACGCGCGTACATGCGATTCGCCGCTTCTGGATTGTGCAACACATTGAACTCCGCAATACCCAGGTTTCTCCACGGAATCGAGAAGGAGTCATCCAACTCTACCGAGCGGCGCCACGAACGGATCGCATCCTCATAGCGACGCTTGTCGTAGTAGAGATTGCCGAGATAATAGTGCGCTCTTGCGCTCGACTGATTCAGGCGCACGGCATCCTCAAGCACAATCATCTCTTCCAGCCGCGCCGGGAAGCAGTATCGCGTTGATGCTGCCTCCGCCTCGGCAGCATACTGACTTGATTGCTGCTCGTGTCCCAACAAAGAGGCGAGCCACGAGAGCGTATACCGCAGCATTGGATGTTCCCATTGCGCCAGCCCGAGGCAGGCCTGCAACAACGCATACGCATCTTCGCGAAGTCCCGACCAGGCCAGGTCATAACCCACATCCAGCAGTGTCTGGACGTCTCCCTCGAGGGCCGACACAAACTGGCGAAGGTCTTGCTCGGCGCGGCTCAAGAGGAAGCGCTCGGCCATCATGCGGAAGTCGAGCCGGTCTAGAGACAGAGTCTCATTGATCTCGGCTTGCGCTTCGTCTACGCGCTCCATGTGCCGCAGCAGTGCGGCCTTCAACGCGCGTGCTTTCAGATTCGTTGTGTTGGTCTGCAGGCCGAGTTCCAACTTCTGCAGCGCCAGCGGAAGATCACCACGCATCGTGCTGATCGAGGCCAGCGCATAGTAACCGGCGCTCTGCCAGGCTTGATTCCACACCGACTTGTGGAATGCATCGTATGCCGTGGAGTCTTTGCGCTGATATAGACGCGCCAAGCCGAGGTTGTAGAAGGGCTCCCCATCATATGGATTTGGATTCCTGAGCGTCAGGCGTCGAACAGCGCGTGCAAAGTGCTCTTCCGCGGCTACAAACAGACCCTTACGCAAAAGCATCAGACCCATCGCATTGTTCAAACGTGCGTCTTCAGGTTCGCGCTTGAGGCCTTCACTCCAATACGATTCCGGAGACCGGGTGGCATGACGGTTTTGCTCAAGATGCAGGCCGGTCAAGTACAACTCCTCGACGGTTTCGACTTGCTCCGGCGGCAACGGCTCGGTGGCCGGATCGGGCAGTTTGCGGTCCTCGAGCGTCTCCGGTTGGTAGGCAATCAACTCTCTGCCCACTGCGTCCAGGACAGCCAGTCGGTATTCCCCGGGACCGGCGCCGGAGGCTTCGATCGACTGAACAAACGGCTGGCCCGGAATCATTTCGCGCTCCTGGTCAAGAAGCGGTTGCCCGCTGCGAGTGAGAACAATGCGCACACTGCGTCGTGATGTGACACAGACCCCGATGCGCACACTGTCCGCATCGATCTCCAGATTCACCGCCGCTTCAGTGTTGGCGTTCTTTGCCGGTCCGATCTTCCGGATCGGGTACCAGTACTGACTGAAGGTCTTGGTCTCGTAGGGCTGAAGCCAGGAAAAATCGGGCTGATTGTCGGTATAGCTTCCCGCCATCAATTCCACGTACGGGCCGTCTTCGTCCGTCAGGTTCCGATCCCAGGCGTAGCCGAACTCCGCGTTGCCCCAGGTCCACATCTTCTTCCCCGGCGAGACATGATGATCCGAGGTGTGCACCAGACCTGCCTGGCGGCCATGATCGTAACCTCCGCAAAAGTCGTACTTAGACTCAAGGGCCATGTAAGAGGTTGGTACGGGGATGTTCTTGTACCAGGAGATATCCGTCCCTGGACGATAGTCCACACCGTAGTAGGAGTTGCGCGCCACCGGGAAAGACGAGATAGCGCGCCTGGCATGGTCGGCAACGAACGTTACATCGGGCGGAAAGAAGGATTGATACTGGTCGTCGACATGAACTGCTACATTGGACCACCAGAGAAAGGTTTGCGGCAAAGGCGTGCGGTTGTAAAGCCTGACCCTGGCCTCAATCAGGGACTTCCCCGGCGAAAGATGAATCCCCACCATGCCCTTCATCCGCAGCATGGGCTCGTGTTCGCTAAGCCAAACAGTGCGACCACCGTCGGAGTGCTCCTCAATGCTGGCGTGGACTGGCATATAGGTTGAAGGTCGATGATGCTGCGGCCAGTTGAACTCGACGCCTCCGGAGATCCAAGGTCCTAGCAGCCCGACCAGGGCCGGCTTGATGACCCTCTGGCGGTAGAAGAAATCATATTGATTGGTCTTATCCAAGCCGGTAAAGATCCGGCCTCCAATCTCTGGAAGGATCATTAGTTGCAGATACTCATTCTCAAGGGTGATTACCCGGTAGCTCGCATCCACCTTTTCGAGAGCCACGCGGTCCGTGAAAGGATTCGGATACACCTTTCCGCTACTCCCCTGGTAAACCCGCTTCTCGAGAAACATCGGGTTAGAGTCGGCTTCCTGAACAGGGTAGGTAGGAATAACAACCTGTTGCTCCCAGCAACGGACCGGCTCTGTTACACGCTCTTTGCTCATCGGCCTTCCACCTCAATACTTCAAGTCTCTTCAAAAAACATGGATATCAAACAATCCAATTCAACACTCATAAGACAGCCAACACCAATCACCGGTAACGTACACGCTACGCAAGCGGCCTGTCAATAGCCGCCCCTTGTTTTCATATCTAACTGCTTTCGCCCGACGGACTGCAACCTGTTTCGTCCCTACACACGTGCTGTTAGATCTTTACTCAAAGCTCGCATGAGCCGAGACGTCTGCAGATGCATCTTCATCCAGGTTCCGCGGCTTTCGAAAATAACAAAGCAATGCTGTAACATCGACATCGCGAACGGATCACATGAAACCTCCTAGCATAAAAGACATTGCTGAAGCTCTTGGCGTCTCAATTGGGACCGTTGATCGCGCATTGCACGGGCGCACCGACGTCAGCCCCACTACGCGGGCTCGTGTTTTGAAGAAGGCCGAGCAGATTGGATATCAACCCAACATCGCAGCACGCTCCCTGAAGCTCAACCGCCGACTACGCATTGGCGTTTACTTGCCTCGAGAAATTGCGTCCTTCTTCGATCCTCTGCGCTCCGGCGTCCGCGCCGCGGCGTCCGCCCCGACGGGCGTGAATGTCGAACTCGTCTTCCGTACCTTTCCAAGGCTCGATGAAGGTGACTTGGCACTCTTCACGGCAGATGCGGATCAGAAGTTCGATGGCATTATCGTGGCGCCCGGCAATCCCGACCACATTGGATCTACCCTGAACGCCTTAGCGCGCCGCAAGATTCCGGTCATCTGCGTTGCCAGCGACGCCCCGCGCAGTGAGCGCCTGGCCTCCGTTACTGCAGATGCACATGCAAGCGGCGCCATTGCCGCCGAGATCTTCTCACGCACCATCCAGAAGACGGGTCACCTCGCCACCATCACAGGAGAGTTGACCACGCTGGACCACGTCGAAAAGGTTCGTGGCTTTGCGGCTAACCTCGCTGTATTTGCTCCGAATCTTTCTCTTCTCCCGGCCATCGAGTCGCATGAGCAACCCAAGCTTGCCTACCGCCAGACAATTGCGCTGCTGTCTCGCAAGCCCTATCCCTTGGGCATCTACATTAGTACAGCGAACAGCATCCCGGTACTCCGCGCGCTGGAAGAAAAGAATCTCCTCGGAAAGATTCAAGTCATTACTACCGATCTCTTTCCAGAGCTCATTCCCTATATCGAGTCCGGGAAAATTCTTGCGACACTCTATCAACGTCCCTTCACCCAAGGAAAGACAGCGCTCGAACTTCTCTTCCGCTACCTCATCGATGGCGTGACGCCTGCTACGCTGGCTCGCTTTGCTCCCCATATCATCCTGCGCAGCAATCTTGCTCTGTTCGCCAGTTATCTTGGCGATTCGGGAGATGCCAGCACCTAGCAAACCATCACTTCCCCAAATTCTTGCCCGGATCGTTCTTCCGTTCCTTGTTCTTCATACGTTCTACGATCACCAACTCATGGGCAGCAACCTGCTTTTGGCCCGTTTGGCTGAAGAGCATGGCAAGCCTGTAGCGTGCCGGCGCAAAGTCCGACTGAACCTTGACCGTCCTTCGCATCGTGCGGATAGCTTCTGGATATTGTTGCTCATCCTAGAAAAGAATGCCGATCTGATAATAAGGCTCATACTACTCGGGA
>DATCDL010000419.1:0-13027 GCA_036510715.1 Acidobacteriaceae bacterium | reverse complement strand
GGCGTTACCCACCAGCCGCGATGTTCGTGCGCTGCAGAACGACATCCTGCTGCTTTGTCGCGAAGCACTCTCCACTTACAAGGTCCCGGCGCTCATCAATTTTGTCCCCGCCCTGGCAGTCGCTGAATCAGGAAAGATGATTCGTAAGAATGCATAATGTAATCGTCACAGGCGGGAGCCGTGGATTGGGGCTCGGTATAGCACGCAAGCTATCGGGCGCGGGGTATCGCGTCATTGCGGTTGCGCGCAAAGAAAATAGTGAGCTCACGGCGGCAATGCAGGAAGCTAATCTTGTGAACCCGGGATCATTCCACTTCGTTCCATTCGATCTCGCCGACATCGATAGCATCTCCCTTTTAGTCCGGACCTTACGGAAGGACTTCGGTTCGATCTACGGACTCGTGAACAATGCGGGGATCAGTTTCGATGGGGTTCTCGCCATCATGCCCACATCCCAGATCGAGCAGCTTTTGCGAGTAAACACGCTCTCCCCCATCGTGCTCACAAAGTATGTTGTGCGCTCGATGATGGCCGATGGAGGCGGCCGCATTGTCAATCTGGCCTCGATCATCGCTTCCACTGGCTATAGCGGGCTCTCCGTTTACGGCGCGACGAAGGCATCGATCATCGGATTTTCCCGTTCTCTCGCGCGAGAAGTCGGTCGCATGGGGGTAAATGTAAATTCTGTCGCTCCCGGTTTCGTCGATACTGAAATGACTCACAGTCTCAAAGACGAGCAGCGCCAGCAAATCGAGCGTCGGAGCGCCCTGAAGCGTTTAGCGGACATCGACGATATCGCCAATGCGGTTGAGTTTCTACTCAGTGACAAAGCGAAGAACATCACAGGAACGGTACTTACTGTCGATGCGGGTAATACCGCATGATGGAGCTTCAAACAACATCTCCGATCAATGCCAACGCGGTCGCTGCCAAAGCCTGGTTGCGCGCGCTGGAACTGACTGCGCCAATCCCCCGAAATCGTGATCGCGTTATGTCCACGGTGATCGAGGAGCTGGCCGCACGATTGGGGGATGCCCCAGCGCTGCTCTCTGACCGTGAGTGCATGACATATCGCGAGCTTACCGAACGCTCAAACCAATATGCCCGTTGGGCGCTTGGGCAGGGACTCGCTAAAGGCGAGGTCGTCTGCCTGTTGATGACGAATCGACCCGAATACTTGGCCATATGGCTCGGGATCACAAGTATCGGTGGAGTAGTTGCGCTGCTCAACACAAATCTCGTTGGTCCCTCGCTGTCCCATTGCATCAACATCGTCTCGCCCAAATATTTGATTGTGTCCGCGGAATTTACCGATGCCTTGACGACCGCCCGACCAAGCCTCGCGTTGTCTCCCGAGATCTGGATTCACGGAACCGATCATGTCTCATACAAACGTATCGATGAAGACATCAAACAACGATCAGGAGAAACTCTGAGCAGGGAAGAGCGGAGACCGCTGACCATCGAAGATCGTGCGCTTTACATTTACACTTCTGGCACGACAGGATTACCGAAGGCAGCAAACATAAGCCATGCTCGCGTCCTGCAATGGACCCATTGGTTTGCCGGCATGATGGGCGCTCAAACATCTGATCGGATGTACAACTGCTTGCCGATGTATCACAGCATTGGCGGGGTGCTGGTACCGGGTGCCACTCTCATCGGTGGCGGCTCCGTCGTCATTCGCGAAAAGTTCTCGGCCAGTCAGTTCTGGATTGATGTCATCCGTTGGGACTGCACGATGTTCCAATACATCGGGGAGCTTTGCCGTTACTTGCTACATGCCGCGCCATCTCCGAACGAGAGGAGTCATCGGATCAGGATGGCCTGTGGCAATGGGTTGGCGGCCGAAGTGTGGGATGGCTTCAAGGAGCGATTTAAAATTCCCCAAATTCTCGAGTTCTACGCTGCCACTGAGGGCGGTGTCTCTTTGTTCAACGTCGAAGAGAAACGCGGCGCAATCGGCCATATCCCAGCGTATTTAGCACATCGATTCTCACCTCCACTGGTTGCATTCGATGTTGAAAACGGCGAACCGATCCGCAACGATCAAGGTTTCTGTATTCGTTGTGCTCCAAATGAAGCCGGGGAAGCAATCGGCAAGATTGTGGACGATCCTTCGAACGTAGGGAGCCGATTCGAGGGGTACACAAACAAGGGCGCGTCAGACGATAAGATCCTTCGTAACGTCTTTGAGTCTGGAGACGCCTGGGTCCGCACTGGCGACCTGATGCGGAAAGATGATCAGGGTTTTTTCTATTTCGTCGATCGTATCGGAGACACCTTCCGATGGAAGGGCGAGAATGTCGCGACCTCCGAGGTCTCACATGCAATCTGCGCCTTTCCTGGAGTGGCGCACGCCAACGTCTACGGAGTGGCAATTCCGAAGGCCGAGGGTCGGGCCGGCATGGTTGCGCTCGTTACTCACCATGAGATCGATCTACTCGAATTCCGGAAACACCTGTTGAGGCACCTTCCCTACTATGCGTGCCCGCTGTTCCTGCGATTCCGAGATGACGTTGAAGTGACTGGCACCTTCAAATACTCCAAGACTGAGTTAGTACGCCAGGGATATGATCCTGTCTCCACTACGGATGTGATCTATTTCGATCATCCGGAATCGCAATCTTTTATTCGGCTCGACAAAATGCTTTACGACCGCATTCAGGTTGGACAGATTCGCTTATAAGCTCCCCCCGTCTTTACGTTCTAAGAAGGACACCAATGGTTATTGATAAGCTCCGGAGCGATTTCGCAAGAATTGAGAACGAGATCACGATGGGCCCCATAGTCCCGAGTGTGACACCCGAGGAGATTCGAAGCTACCTCACGTCTCGCTATGACTTCAAGAAGACGATGGCCCTGGAAGAAGTCATCGCCGATGTAGAACAGATGTTGCGAGCATGGCAGGTCCAGGTCACGCATCCTCGTTACTTCGGTCTCTTCAACCCTAGTGTGACCCTTGCATCGGTCGTCGCTGACACGCTGGTGGCCATGTATAACCCTCAACTCGCGAATTGGCGAACCTCGCCGGTCGGCAATGAGATCGAAAGACACACCCTCGGTTGGCTCTCTACAAAATTCGGACTCCCGGCAGATGCCAGTGCGACCTTCACGAGCGGCGGATCGGAGGCGAATCTTTCGGCGGTCGTTGTCGCCCTGACTCACGCTTTCCCCGATTATGGCGAGAACGGACTTCGGCATCTCGCCGCCGCCCCAACGATTTACCTGACAGAGGAAGCCCATCATGGGTACAACAAGATTGCGCATATGACGGGGCTCGGAAGGAGAGCGCTGCGTATTGTTGCGACCGACTCTCATCTTAAGATGGACCTCGAGGATCTCAAGACGAAAGTCGCCGAAGATAGAAGAGATGGATTCGCCCCGTTCATGGTGATTGGCACCTCTGGGACGACGGCAGCCGGCGTCATCGACCCCTTGACAGAGATCGGTCGCTTTTGTCGGGAGCAGAATCTCTGGTTTCATGTGGATGCCGCGTGGGGCGGAGCAGCCATCATCTCGCCAAACCTCATGCATCATCTTGCCGGAATTGAATCTGCGGATTCGATCACATGCGACGCGCATAAGTGGTTCTCTGTGCCGATGGGAGCCGGGATGTTCTTCTGCCGCTACCCGGATACAGTTGCAGAGGCCTTCCGTGCTGAGATCTCCTACATGCCCAGGAAGCCTGATGGATCTCCGGAAGACCCGTACACGACGTCGGCACAATGGTCGCGCCGTTTCATCGGGTTGAAACTCTTTCTCGCGTTAGCGCAGTACGGCGAATCAGGATACGTCGAGATGATCGAGCACCAAACTCGGATGGGAGACGTACTGCGCGAGTCTCTAAAGTCAACTGGTTGGCGAATCGTCAACACGACACCGCTGCCGCTCGTCTGCTTTACACGTGAAGGACTGGACACCGCCAGGTTCCTCTCCCTCCTGCGAGAACGTCAGATCGCGTGGATGTCCGAGGCGAACCTCGGTGGCACTCCTGTCGTACGCGCGTGCATCACCAGCTTCAAGACTACGGAAGCTGATATTCACTGGGTAGTCGACGAAATGAATAGCCTCATCGATCAAAATGCCCGCGAGACGAGCGTCGACCAGGAAGCGGCCGCACCTGCGCATGCCGTACACGGGTGAAGATATGAAACGTGAAACGATGGCTGTTCATGCTGGTTACGACGTCGATCCGACGACCAGGGCTGTAGCTGTGCCAATTTATCAAACGGTCTCCTATGCGTTTGACAGCGCCGAACATGCCTCAGCGTTATTCAATCTCGAGGCTGAAGGATTTCGCTATACCCGTATAGGGAATCCAACTACGGCAGTGTTGGAGCGGCGCGTTGCCGCGCTCGAGGGAGGGCATGACGCTCAGTGCGTCAGCTGCGGACAGGCTGCAGTCAACTATGCTGTTCTCAACGTCACCCAGATGGGAAGCAATATCGTCGCGGTCCCTCAACTTTACGGAACAACATACACACTGTTCGCTTACACTCTGCCAAGCCAGGGCGTCACTGTGCGATTCGCTGAGTCGGATCATCCGGAGGCGATAGAAAAACTGATCGATGATAAAACGAGCGCGGTTTTTTGTGAAAGTGTCGGCAATCCGGCAGGGAATATCTGCGATATCGAGGAATTAGCCCGAGTAGCTCACAAACATGGCGTGCCGCTGATCGTCGACAATACGGTCGCTTCGCCTATCCTGTTGCGGCCAATTGAATACGGGGCCGACATTGTTCTGCACTCTCTTACGAAGTTTCTGGGTGGGCATGGCACGACTCTCGGCGGAGCGATCGTCGACAGCGGCAACTTTCCCTGGAAGAAGTACCCTTCACGGTTCCCGATGTTCAGCCAGCCGGACCCCTCGTATCACGGCCTGGTATACACAGATCATTTCGGGAAAGGCGCCTATTTAGGACGGTGCCGCAGCTTTTACCAGAGGACCACCGGATCTGTCTTGTCACCGCTGAGTGCGTTTCTGCTGCTGCAGGGAATCGAGACAGTCGCGCTCCGGGTTGAGCGACACGTTGAAAACGGCAGAAAGGTAGCCGAGTTTCTGAGCAACCATCCTAGGGTGAAGTGGGTTAATTACGCAGGATTCCAGACGAGTCCTTATCATGCGCTAGCACAGAAATATCTGGGCGGACAGGCCTGCTCCCTGATGGCTGTCGGGATCAACGGGGGCTATGCGGCCGCAGTCAAATTCCATGACGCACTGAAGCTAGTCATGCGGCTCGTCAATCTAGGCGATGCTAAATCCTTAGTCTGCCACCCGGCTTCGACGACTCATCGGCAGATGTCGGCAGAAGAGCAACGCCGAGCGGGCGTCATGCCCGAGATGATCCGTCTCAGCGTCGGCATCGAGCACGTCGACGATATCATTGCTGACTTGGATCAGGCCCTCGGCGCTACGGTCTAAGCCGGGCATTCCCGTCAAGTAACTAATGCCAGAGGTCCTGGGGGAAAACTCAAATGCCAGTTTGTTTGGATTCAAACTATTCGAGTGATAGCCGTGCCGTGCGCATGAAGTGGCTCCGCGCCAGGCCGCTTGCGGAGTTTCAGGAACGGTCGAGCAAGTGCATCACAATCGGATTAATTAACAACATGCCGGACGGGGCGCTCGATGCGACGGAACACCAGTTCCTTTCGCTGCTCGAGTTGGCGTCTGAAGACATACTGGTTCGACTATCGTTTCACGCACTGCCTAAAGTTCCTCGAAATGAGTTAGGCTCACGGCACGTTAGTAAGTTTTATTCCAGTGTCGAGAATCTTTGGGGTAAGAAACTCGATGGACTCATCGTGACCGGCAGAGAGCCTCTGACGCCGAACTTGAAAGATGAGCCCTACTGGGAGAATCTTGCAAGAGTGATTGAGTGGGCCAAGGACAACACCTACTCGACTGTTTGGTCGTGCCTGGCCGCACACGCCGCACTCCTGCACATGGATGGCATCGGCCGGATTAAGAGCAATGACAAACACAGCGGTGTCTTCGAGTGCGAACGGCTGTCAGATCACCCGCTGACGACAGATGCACCGTCAAGTTTCAAACTTCCGCACTCCCGATGGAACAGCTTACCTGAAGACGCATTGACGAGGTGTGGATATAGCGTTCTCACGCGAGCCGGGGACGCGGGCGTCGATACGTTTGTTAAACAACACAAGAGCCTCTTTGTCTTTTTTCAGGGTCATCCAGAATATGAATCCGACACATTGCTGCTTGAATACCGCAGGGATGTAGGACGCTACCTCCGGGGAGAAACAACTACCTACCCTTTGATGCCGCGAAGCTATTTTGATCACGAAACAGTGATTGCGTTGACGGCACTCCAGAACGAAGCTATGTCCCGGCCACGCGAAGGCCTGCTGGCGGAGGTCTCGACCGCACTAAGAAATCCAAGAATCGAAAACACGTGGCACTCGACAGCTGTATGCCTCTACCGGAACTGGCTGGAGTTTATATGTGAACAGAAGAATCGCCGACTAAAGCGCAGCAAACCTGCTGTGCAAGCGCATGGGATCGAAAGTTTAGTGCCGATGATAGCCACGGCGGGAACTAGCTCTGTTAGCTAGTCAAGTATATCGCCCAGCCTGGTTTGCGTCGCTAACCCCTGTTCAAAACTTACCGAACACGTCGAGGGAAATCGACAGCGCTCATCGTCAAGCTCCCCGTTCTCTTTACTTTTGCGCGACTAAACGCCAGCACCACAGCTTGTCCTTCCATTCTCAACATTCCACTTTCGCTCACGGAGAGTACACGTATGCCCTTGCAGTTGGATAGCTCACACCTCGGAGGAGACGTCGTGGTGATTGTGCCCACAGTTCTGGGAGATGACCGCGGCTTTTTCATGGAAACCTACCGCTACGACAACTTCCTTGACCTGGGGTTACCAACGGAGTGGGCGCAGGACAATCACTCCCGTTCATCGAAGGGGGTTCTTCGTGGCCTCCATTTTCAATGGGGTCCGCCAATGAGCAAGTTAATGCGTGTGACTCGTGGCGCGGCTTACCTTGTAGCAGCGGACGTTCGAAAGGGATCGCCCACTCTGGGCAAGTGGTTTGGCCTTGAAGTCTCGTCAGACAACAAAAAGCAAGTGTATGCTCCGTATGGATTTGCACGCGGCTTCTGTGCCCTTTCTGACGAGTGTGAGGTGCAATACAAGTGCACGGGGATCTACAACTCTGGCGCGGAATCCGGAATTTACTACAACGATCCAGAGATCGGCATCGAGTGGCCATTCACAGATGTCGCGGTGTCCGCCAAGGATGCTAAAGCGCAGTCTCTTAAGCAGTGGCTCGCATCGCCATTGTCAGACAACATCGTATATCAACCCAAATCAGCGCTTGCTGGAGGAGTGAAGTAAAATGCGTATTCTTATCGCTGGTGGCGCTGGCTACCTTGGTTCCGCTTTGATTCCCCATCTTCTGGATCGCGGTTACTCGATCGACGTCGTCGACCTATTCTGGTTCGGCAATCACTTGCCGAGCTATGTTGGTATCCTTCAGAAAAACATCTTCGATCTGCAGGTGTCTGATCTCTCCGGATACGACCAGGTCATCTTTCTAGCCGGTCTCTCGAACGATCCGATGGCAGATTTTTCACCTGCCAAAAACTTCATCTTCAATGCTTCCGCCCCAGCGTATCTGGCCTACATCGCCAAGAAAGCAAAGGTGAGGCGATACATCTATGCAAGCTCCTGCTCAGTATACGGATACACAGAGAACGAACTATTTGATGAGGATTGCCCCGTCAATTCGTCGAACCCCTACGGCATCTCGAAGCTGCAGGGGGAGCGCGCCGTCATGCAGATGGTTGATTCAGAGTTCTCGGTGATCGCTCTACGGAAGGGCACCGTTTCTGGATATAGCCCGCGTATGCGCTATGATCTCCTCGTCAATACGATGTTTAAGTGCGCCATGAAAGAGGGCATGATTCATGTCAACGATCCAGCAATATGGCGGCCCTTTCTGGCCATCGAAGACGCCGTTATGGCCTATACCCGCGCCGTCGAAGCCAATGAGTGCCTCAATGGCATCTATAACATAGCCTCTGGCAATCATACTGTTGGTGAAGTAGCTGATCTCGTGAAGTCTGCAGTTGAAGAAGAATTTGGCCAGAAAATAGCGCTAGACATCAAGCATGTAAGGGATGCACGGAACTATAAGGTCTCGATCGAACGGGCCAATACGATCCTGAGTTTCCATCCACATCACAGCGTCAAGTCCATCGTGCGCAGCCTGATCAACAATATGGACAAGTGCGGCGACTGGGACAATCCCAAGTATTACAACATCGCTGTGTTCAAGGAACTCGAAAGTCTGAGCCCGGCTGAGTCCTATGCCTTGCCCCCATCCGCCGTAGGTGCCCGGTGAAGATCGCAGTGCTGGGATCCAATGGACAGCTTGGCAGCGATGTATGCACGGCCTTCCTGCGAAATGGCGACCAGGTTCTCGGTCTCACCCATTCGGATATTGAGCTTACTTCGGCTTCCTCAGTCGATGCCGTTCTTTCATCCGCAGAGCCGGACTTCATTGTCAACACGGCCGCGATGCACCATGTGGAGAAATGTGAGGCCGATCCTGCGGGCGCCTTTTACGCCAACGCAATGGGTGCGAAGCACGTGGCCGAATGGGCGCAACGAGCGGGTGCAATGGTGGCATATCTAAGCACAGATTATGTCTTCGATGGAAAAAAGGAAGCGCCATATCTGGAAATAGATGCTCCTGCTCCCCTGAACGCTTATGGTGTCTCCAAACTGGCAGGAGAACATTTCACTGCCGCAATTGCCGCGAAACACTTCGTGCTTCGCGTCTCCGCCATCTACGGCCACCAGCCATGCCGCGCCAAAGGAGGTCTAAACTTCGTGGAGTTGATGTTGAAGCTATCTCGCGAACGCGACGAGCTGCGCGTCGTAGATGACGAGTTCGTCACACCGACACCCACTGTGCAGATCGCCGAGCAGTTAGTTGCGCTCAGTCGCTCGAACCGCTACGGCCTCTATCATGGAACCGCCGAAGGAGACTGTTCATGGTATGAGTTTGCCCGCGAGATCTTCCGCGTCACGGGCACCAACGTTCGCTTGGAAAAGTCCCGTCCTGAGGACTTTCCTGCAAAGGTTCCGCGCCCAAAGTACTCGGTCCTTGAAAATCAAGCATTGAAGGCAATTCAGTTGAATGTATTCACCGACTGGCGAGTTGGATTAGATGGATATCTCCGTGCCCGAGCCTAGCTGCGGTCACTGCGCAGTACCCATCGCGAAAGGTTTGCCTGCAGCATGAGCTACACACATTGTGACGTCGCCATTATTGGAGCCGGGATCGTAGGGCTCGCCGTCGGTTTGGAGCTCGTCCGTAAGTACCCGGGCCTGAAGGTCATCATTCTCGACAAAGAGAACGAAGTCGCTTCTCACCAGACGGGACACAACAGTGGTGTCATACACTCTGGCTTGTATTACAAGCCAGGTTCGCTTAAGGCCCGGCTCTGTGTCGAGGGCAGCGCTGCGATGGTCCAGTTCTGCGACGAACACGCACTCCCCTACGATATTTGCGGCAAGATCATCGTCGCAACTGAAGAGCGAGAAATACCTGGCATCAATGAATTGTTGCGGCGCGGACGCGCCAACGGCGTGTCTGGTCTCAGGGAACTGAACGCGGAGGAGATACGCGAGATCGAGCCTTACGCATCAGGTCTGTGCGGTATCCATGTGCCGACCACAGGCATTACAGACTTCAAGATGGTCTCAGGCAAGTATGCGGAGCTTATTAAACAAGCCGGGGGTGAGGTTCTAACCAGTTCCGGTGTCTCGCGCATTGCGCGCGAGCCTGACGGGGTTGTTCTGGAGACTGCTTCCGGCGCGGTACGCGCACATTTCGCCGTCAATTGCGCCGGGTTGCAGAGCGACATGATCGCCAAGATGGCTGGCGCCAGTCTTGGACTCCGCATCGTACCGTTCCGCGGCGAATACTTTGAGCTCGTACCTGCCAAGCAACACCTGATCAAAGGTCTGTTGTATCCGGTTGCCGATCCCCGCTTTCCGTTTTTGGGGGTCCACTTCACCAAGCGCATTCACGGAGGCGTGGAAGCGGGGCCGAATGCGGTGCTTTCGTTCAAGCGCGAGGGTTATGCCCGAACATCGTTTGACCTCTCGGACGCTCTCTCGACTGCTTCATTCGCTGGGTTCTGGAAGATGGCCTCCCATAACTGGAAAAGTGGAATGGGAGAAGTCTACCGCTCCTGGAATAAGAAGGCATTTACGCGCGCATTGCAGAAGTTGTTGCCCAGTCTAACGGAACAAGACATTAGGCCCGGGGGCTCAGGCGTTCGGGCTCAGGCGTTGGATCGCCAGGGAAAACTATTGGATGATTTCCATTTTGTTTATCAGGATCGGATTCTCCACGTTTGCAACGTGCCTTCTCCGGCAGCCACAGCCTCTTTGGTGATCGGCAGAGAAATTGTCTCAATGCTCGACCAGTATGCCAACCTTCGAAAAGTGCAGCTTGTTGTTACGCATGAGGTCCCATCAGCTTGCGGCAAATGAAGTAAGATGACCTTTCTGACCAATGGAATGTTTTGAGCGCATTCAGATACGAGAGTGCGCGCTCATGCAGCTGAATTGGCTTCGTCGGCTTCGAGCAGGTCAAGCCGGGTGCGAATGGCCCAAGAGTTGCTCAGCATTAGTTTGACCAATGGCCGCCCTCAATATCAAGCGCAAACGTCTCGCCTCGCGGGCTGCGCAATATGAGGCGATCCCGCGGGATGGATACGTCGTACTTCCACTTAATCTCGTAAACAAGGAGTTCGGTTGCATGGCCTCTGTTCTAGCAACGCCGATAGATACCAAAGCCGTTCCCTCCGCGACCGAGCTTCTGATCAACAATCGCTGGGTCGAAAGCGAATCCGGCGAAACCTTCGCGACGATTAATCCCTCAACAGGCCAGGAAATCTGCCAGGTTGCAGCAGCCGATGCCATAGATGTGGACAAGGCCGTTCATGCAGCGCGGACGGCGTTTGAAAAAGGGCCATGGCGGAAGATGCACGCGTCGGAGCGAGGAAGACTGCTCTATATTCTCGCCGACCTTATCGAAAAAAATGGCGACGAACTCGCCCAACTCGAATCCCTAGACAATGGGAAACCCTTTTCGACAGCGAAGCGGGTGGATGTTGCCAAAACAGTTGCTTGCTATCGCTATTTCGCAGGATGGGCCGATAAAATTCAGGGTAAAACCATTCCCATTGACGGCGATTTCTTTTGCTACACACGCCATGAGCCCATTGGCGTAGTTGGCCAGATCATTCCTTGGAACTACCCGATGCTGATGCAGGCTTGGAAGCTTGCACCGGCTTTAGCCAGCGGAAACACCATCGTCATGAAACCGGCCGAGCAAACCCCCCTCTCTGCGCTGCGTATCGGGGAACTGATTGTGGAAGCGGGATTCCCTGAAGGGGTTGTAAATCTATTGCCGGGATATGGCCACACAGCCGGCGCAGCCATCGCACGTCATATGGATATAGATAAGGTGGCATTTACCGGCTCCACCGAGATTGGGCGTCTGATCCTGGAAGCTGCAGCAAGGTCGAATCTAAAGAAAGTCACCCTGGAGTTGGGAGGGAAGAGTCCGAATATTATCTTCGCGGATATGGATCTAGATGAAGCAGTAGAAGGTGCTCACTTGGGGCTCTTCTCCAATCAGGGTCAAATCTGCTGCGCCGGTTCCAGAGTGTTCGTCGAGGAAAGAATCTACGATCAGTTCGTGGAAAAAAGTGTGACCCGCGCTCGCAATCGCGTAGTCGGGGACCCATTCGATCCTAAGACCGAACAAGGTCCGCAGGTAGATCAGGCACAGTTCGATAGAGTGATGGGCTACATTGAATCCGGCCAAAGGGAAGGTGCCACGCTTGCCTGCGGCGGAAAGCGCGTTGGAGATTATGGCTACTTCGTCGAACCGACCGTATTCGCTGACGTTCAAGACGAAATGAAAATCGCCCGCGAAGAGATCTTTGGGCCTGTCATGAGTGTCATCCCATTCAAAGATGTTGACGAAGTCATCGCTCGCGCAAACCGAACGAGCTATGGACTGGCAGCAGGCGTCTGGACACGCGATATAAAAAAGGCCCATGCGGTAGCGAATGGAGTGCGAGCCGGTACGGTATGGGTGAATTGCTACAATATTTTGGATACACGGGCTCCGTTTGGAGGATTCAAGCAGTCAGGAACTGGACGTGAACTAGGCGAGTACGGACTCCAGCAGTACACCGAAGTTAAGACCGTTATCAGCAAGCTCTGAGCGGTTGAATAGAGGCGACAGCGTTCACCGTCGTCTCGATTAAGACCGCTCTTCAATCTCTGTCGCCGTCGCTTTGAGGTCAATTGATGAAATACTCCTTCCCGAATAGCCCTGACCAGTTGACACCGGAGCCTCATCTCCCAGAAGTCAGCGTCCTTTTCAACGGGAATCCTCTAGCCATCTGGATATATGATTCGAATTCGCTGCGGTTCCTTGACGCTAACGAAAGCGCTGTCTCTCAATACGGATACACCCGGGAAGGGTTTCTCCAACTCACCCTTAGAGATATCCTCCTGCCAGCAAAGCAGACCTCGGACTATGAGCAGCATCGATACTTGGACCCGCATCCAAATATCGTCCAGAGACATTCGAGGAGCGACGGCACTCTGATAGAAGTAGCTATCCGTTCAAATGACGTCATATATCGGGGCAGGCAATGCAAACTCATCATTGCCGAAGATGTAACGGAGCGTCGTACGATCGATGCAGAACTTCTCCAGATGGCTAATCACGATGTGCTTACAGGTCTACCAAACCGTGCTTTGCTAACCGATCGGATGGCGCAAGCACTCACTACAGCCCAAAGGCTCAAACATAAGTCGGGGGTTATTTCCATTGATCTGGACCACTTCAAGAAGATTAATGACTGGTACGGCCATGCGATTGGCGATGCTTATCTGAAGCACATCTCTGGAGTCCTTACCAGTCGTCTGCGCGGTATGGACACGGTCGCGCGAAT